>JBEKXR010000056.1:0-12685 GCA_049511935.1 Spirochaetia bacterium
CCCGGGCGGCGAATATGGCATCGCTCTGCCGGCTTCCAATGGAGGAGTTCTCCCCGCTGTACCAGCGCGACCGCCTGGAGCTGGACAGAGGTACGCTGTCGACGGAGGAGTATTGGGCCCGGCTCCTGCGCGCCGCCGGCGTCCCGCCCACTGCCGGGCTGATCGCGCGAATCGAAGAGGAGGATTCGCTGGGATGGACCCGGATCAACAGCCGAGTCGTTGACTGGGCCGGGGAGCTGCGCGCCGCAGGGTTTGCCACCGCCATCCTCTCCAACATGCCCTCCGATAAGCTCGCCTATATGCGGAAGATCCCCGCGTTCGACTGGATCGATGACTTTCCGGTGACGGTGTTCTCCTGCGACCATCACCTGGTGAAGCCCGAACCGGCGATCTACCGCCTGTGCCTGGACCTGCTCAGGAAGGAGCCCGGGGAATGCGTGTTTCTGGACGATTCCCCCGTGAACGTGGAGGGAGGGCGCGCGGCGGGTATCGCGGCCCTGCTTTTTCGCTCCGCCCACGAGGCCGCGCCCGTTCTCTCGGGCTCGTGGGGACTGCCAGTGAGAAGTCTCCTCGACAGGACCCATGCCTGAGAGGGAGCAGGCACGTCAGCCCGAGGCGGGAGGCGTCAGCGGCAGCCGCCGTGGACCCCGGATGAAAAAACACATTTCTGGCGGGCCACGTGCCGTGCCATAACAAATCTCCAAAATAGCCAACAATTCACAGAGAGAAATTTCTAACTATATTGACATTTTCATCACGATATGCTATATGTTGTATCGTGAATTAATTCACTATTACGGAGAAGCGTATGGAAACAAAACAGCAGGCAAGGCCCATCGGTGAGGTCATCGCGAAGTACCCGAAATCGCGCGAGCAATTGATCTCGATCCTTCAGGAGGTCCAGGCCGAGTACGGTTACCTCTCGAGGGAAGGCATCAATACGATTTCGAGCTACCTGAACCTTCCCTCATCGAAGATCTTCGGCGTGGCGACGTTCTACAACCAGTTCAAGCTGAATGCCCCCGGCAGCATCCAGGTCGCCTTGTGCCGTGGCACAGCGTGCCACGTGAAGGGCTCCCTCAACCTCCTGGATACCTGCCGGCAGCTCCTCGGCATCGAGGTGGGAGAGACGACGAAAGACGGGCTGTTCTCCCTGGAGACCGTGGCGTGCCTCGGCTGCTGCTCGATCGCCCCTGCCATGATGGTGAATGGAAGGTTTTTCGGCCGGCTGGACAAGAAGCAGGTGGAGTACCTCGTCGACGCGTGGCGCGCCTCGGGGAGGGTGGAGGAATGAGCAAAGTATTCATTGGCATGGGAACCTGCGGACTTGCCACAGGCGCGGCAGAAGTGAAGACCGCGGTGGAGAAATGGGCCGCCGCCCGGACCGCCACGGTCGACATCATTCCCACGGGCTGCCTCGGCTACTGCAAGGCCGAGCCGATCATGGACGTGGTCGCCGACTCGGGGCAACGAGTCTCCTACGGCAACGTGACACCCGAGGTTGCGGGATTCATCCTGGACGAGGTCCTCGTTCGGAAGAACTACAAGCTCGACGGCCTTCTGGGGCAGTTCCGCAACGGCACGACCCCCCTGCCGGGAATTCCCCTGATCGAGGAACACCCCTATTTCCGCAAGCAGGTGAAGTACGTGCTCCGCAACTGCGGCGTGATCGACCCGGAGTCCATCGACGACTACCGGGCTCACGGAGGATTCAAGGGGCTCGAGCGCGCGCTGGGCATGAGCCCCAAGGAGGTGATCCAGGAAATCACCCGCTCGGGCCTGCGCGGCCGGGGCGGCAGCGGGTTCCTCGCGGGAAAGAAGTGGGAGCTCGCCAAGGCCTCGACGGGCGCAAAGAAGTACGTGATCTGCAACGCCGACGAAGGCGACCCCGGAGCGTTCATGGACCGGTCCATTCTCGAGGGAGACACCTACGCCGTGCTGGAGGGGATGGTCATCGCGGGCTACGCGATCGGCGCCGACGAGGGAGTCATCTACTGCCGCGCCGAGTATCCGCTGGCCATCGCACGCATTAACAAGGCCATCGAGGTCATGAAGTCCGAGGGTCTCCTGGAAAAGCCCATGAGAGACGGGTTCACCTTCGCCCTGCGCGTGAAGAAGGGCGCCGGCGCCTTCGTCTGCGGCGAGGAGACCGCGCTCATGGCGTCGGTGGAGGGCCGGCGGGGCATGCCCCGGCCTCGTCCTCCGTACCCGGCGGTTTCGGGGCTGTTCCAGAAACCGACCATCGTGAACAACGTGGAAACAATGGCCAACGCCTCCCACATCATGCGCGAGGGCGCGGAGGGCTTCGCCGCCATGGGCACGCAGAACTCGAAGGGCACAAAGGTCTTCGCCCTCACCGGGAAGGTGGCGAACGCGGGCCTGGTGGAGGTGCCCATGGGCATCACCCTGCGCGAGATCGTCTTCGACATCGGCGGCGGCATCCCCGGCGGAAAGGCGTTCAAGGCGGTGCAGATCGGCGGGCCCTCGGGCGGGTGCATCCCGGCCGAGCACCTGGACATCACAATCGACTACGAGTCGCTGAAGGCGGTCGGCGCCATGATGGGATCGGGCGGGCTGGTCGTCATGGACGAGGACACCTGCATGGTGGACATGGCCCGCTACTTCACCGCCTTCATCACCTCGGAGTCCTGCGGCAAGTGCATCCCCTGCCGGGAGGGAACCCAAAGGCTGTACGAGATCCTGGATTCCATCGTCTCCCCCTACGCGAAAATGCCCGACGAGGAGGAGAACCTCCTCCGGTTCAACCGGGTCCTGAACATGGAGGGACTCGCCCAGGTCATCAAGGACACTTCCCTCTGCGGGCTGGGACAGAGCGCGCCCAACCCGGTGCTCTCCACTCTGCGTTTCTTCCGCAAGGAGTACGAGGCGCACATCTATGACAGGAAGTGCCCCGCGCACGCGTGCAAGGGACTGCTCACGTACGCGATCGATACAAATGCCTGCACGGGCTGCACGCTGTGCGCGAAGAAGTGCCCCACGGCCGCGATCGTGGGGGAGAAGAAGAAGACGCACTACATCGTCGACGAGAAGTGCATCCGCTGCGGCACCTGCCAGGACGTGTGCCGCTTCAGCGCCGTCAGTGTGAATTGAGGAGATGCAGGACATGGCCAATCTGACAATCAACAACAGGAAGATCGAAGCAAGGCCCGGTACGTCGATCCTCGATGCCGCCCAGGCGGCGGGGGAGAAGATCCCCACCTTGTGCCATATCAAGGAAGTCTTTCCCAGCGGCGCCTGCCGGATGTGCGTCGTCGAGGTCAAGGGCAAGCCCGCCCTCGTGCCCTCCTGCGCCTTCCCCGTGGAAGAGGGGATGGAGGTGCAGACGCGGAGCCCGCGGGTGATCAATGCGCGGCGCACCATCATCCAGCTCCTGCTGGCAAGCCACCCCTTCGACTGCCTCACCTGCCCCAAGAACGGTTACTGCGAGCTGCAATCGCTCGCCTCGGAATACGGCATCGACCGGGTGCCCTACAAGGGCAAGACCCGGCACCACTACACCGACTTTTCTTCCCCTTCCATCATCCGGGAGCCCGACAAGTGCATCCTCTGCGGCCGGTGCGTGCGCATCTGCGAGGAGATTCAGGGCGTGGCCGCGATCGATTTCACCCGGCGCGGGTTCGACACCATGGTCCTGCCTCCCTTCGAGATGGACCTGAGCGAGACGACCTGCGTGAACTGCGGGCAGTGCACGCTCGCCTGCCCGACGGGCGCCCTGCACGAGGTGCGGGCCGTGGAGAGGGTGATGCAGACCCTCCAGGAGAGCAAGAAGTATCTCGTGGCCCAGGCAGCTCCCGCCATTCGCGTGTCCCTGGGGGACTTCTACGGGCTTCCCCCCGGCACGAATGTCACGGGGAAAGTCGCCGCCGCGCTGCGCCGCATGGGGTTCCGCCAGGTCTTCGACACCGATTTCGCCGCCGACCTCACGATCATGGAGGAGGGCACCGAGCTGGTGAACCGGATCAGGAAGAACGAGAAGCTTCCCCTGTTCACTTCCTGCTGCCCGGCGTGGGTCAAGTACGCGGAAATCTATTACCCCGAGCTCCTGGCGAACATCTCCACCTGCAAGTCTCCACAAGAGATGATGGGCGCGACGATCAAGAGCTACCTCGCGCAGAAGCAGAATATCGACGCCAAGGATATCTTCGTGGTCTCCGTGATGCCCTGCACGGCCAAGAAATTCGAGGCCCAGAGGCCCGAGCTGTCCAGCCAGTCGGGCATCGCCGACGTGGATGCGGTGATCACCACCCGGCAGCTCCACCGCATGATGCAGATCTTCGGCATCGAGTTCGGCAGCCTCGAAGAGGAGGAGTTCGACCGGCCCTTCGGGGCGCCCACGGGCTCGGGTGACATCTTCGCCGCCTCGGGCGGCGTGATGGAGTCCGCCCTGCGCACCGCGTACCACCTGCTGACGGGAACGGACCTCGAGAAGCTGGAGTTCGAGGACGTGCGCGGAATGAGCGGGGTGAAGGAAGCCGCGGTCACCATCGGCGGGCGGACGATCAGGATCGCGGTGGCAAACCGCCTGGGCAACGCGCGGCAGATCGCCGAGAGCGTGAAGAAAGGCAACGCGCCCTGGGAGTTCATCGAGATCATGGCCTGCCCCGGCGGCTGCGCGGGCGGCGGCGGCCAGCTCTTCGGATACGATCCCGAGAGGGTGGCGAAGCGCATCAAGGCGATCTACTCGCTGGACAGGAGCCGCGCCGTGCGCATGTCGTACCAGAACCCCGCGATCACGGCGGTGTACAAGGAGTTCTTCGGAGAGCCGGGATCGCACAAGGCGCACGAGCTCCTGCACACGGAGTACGAGCCCCGGGCGGTTGCGCGGTAAGAATGCGGCGCGCCGGGGAATGCGCCGGGTACGTCGCAGCGACAAATGCGCCGGGTACGTCGCAGCGAGCGGCGCAACTTCACCAAACCGGGTTTCCCGTGTAGAGTTTCAGAGGAGGCTGGCAGTGGCGCGAATACTCATCGTCGATGACGATACGGATCTTCTGGAAGGGCAGAGGCTGTTCCTGGAAAAGCACGGGTACACCGTGCAGACCGCCCTCACCATCGAGGACGGCCTGGCCCGGGCCCGCGAATCGGCACCCGACATGATCATCGCTGACCTGATGATGGAGCACTACGACTCGGGGTTCGTGTTCTGCAAGAAGGTGCGCGAGCTGCCGGGGTTGGAGAAGGTCCCCATCGTGATGCAGACGGCCGCCCCGCGGAAGATGGGCTTCACCTTTGACACCGGTGCCTCGTCGGGCCGCGAGTGGATGAAGGTGGACGAGGTGCTCACCAAGCCGGTCCCCCTGGAGCACCTGCTGGGCAAGATCGAACAATACCTGTCCTCGAAGGCCCGGCATGACTGAGTCCGGACCCGCCATACGCCCGCTTCCTGGCGACCCCGCAATCGCCGCCGCCATCGCGGGCCTGGACCGGGAACCGATCCGGGTGCTCGTGATCGATGTCGAGGAGGGGATGCGTGGGGGACTGCGGCGCATCCTCGAGCGCCGGGGCTGCGTGGTGTGCACGGCAGGCGACGGCGAGAGCGCCCTGCGCCTCCTTGCCGAGTCGCCGTGCGAGGTGGCCCTCGTGCCCCTGTCCATGCCCGGCATGGAGGGGTCCGCTCTCACGGAGCAGATCATCAGGCGCTTCGGTGGACGGACCGTGGTCGTGATCACCTCCGCGCGCGCTTCCGTGGAGGCAGCCGTGGAGGTGACGCGCCAGGGCGCCTTCGACTTCCTGGTGAGGCCCAGCAGCCCGCAGAACCTCATCTGCGTGGTCGAGCGGGCGGCGCAGCAGGGACGGATGGTCCGGGAGCGGGAGAAATACCTCTCGGAGCTCGCCGGGGAGCGCAACCTTTCAAAGCAGATGATCAATTCGATGCACGAGGGGGTGGTGGTGTTCAACATCCGCCGCGAGCCCGTCCTCATGAACCCCCGTGCCGAACATTTCCTGGGAACCCATTTCCGCGACGGCATGAGCCTGCCGGATCTCTTTCCTGACCTCGACACGGCCGCCGCCATCGAGGCGGTGATCGACTCCGCCCCCGACCGTCCCGAGTGCCGGATCCTCCAGCTCAGCGGCAGCCAGAGGCGCCTGCAGGGCAGCATCTCCCCGCTGCTGCGTGACGGGGAAGCCGGGGGCGCGATCGTCGTTCTGAGCGACGTCACCGAGAACTGGAAGGCCGAGCAGGACAAGAACATGTTCGTCTCCATGGTGGCCCACGAGCTGAAGAGCCCGCTGTCCGCGATCATCAACTATCTCAACGTCATCCTCACCGGCATGTTCGACGACAACCCGGCAAAGGTCCGCGAGATGCTGGAGCGCTGCAAGGTGCGCGGAGAGGCCCTGCTGGACCTCGTGCGGGATCTCCTCTACATCAACAGCCGGGAAGTCGGCAAGGTCGAGCGCACCATCGAGCCGCTGGACCTCAAGCTGGTGATCGCCTCCCAGGTGGAGTTCTTCAAGGTCCAGGCGGACAAGCGCCGCATCTGCATGCGGCTGGAAGCCCCGGAGGGCCCCTGCATGGTCAAGGCGGACCGGGGCGACCTGGACCGGGTCTTCATGAACCTCATCTCCAACGGCATCAAGTACAACCGTGACAAGGGCAGCCTCACGGTGCGCATCAGCGAGGCGGGCCCGGCGTGGGAGATCGCGGTGGTGGACACCGGAGTCGGCATGAGCGATGCCGAGCAGGCCGGCATTTTCCAGGAGTTCTACCGGGTGAAAAACCACAAGACCTCGGGCATCACCGGCACGGGGCTCGGCCTCGCAACCGTGAGGCGCGTGCTGGCCGGCTACAGCGGCCGCGCGGTCGTGCAGTCCCGGCCCGATGCGGGCTCCACCTTCACCGTGACCTTTCCCCGGGAGAGCTGATGAATCGGGTCCCGCGCGGGATCGGCGCACTCTCCCTCGCGGGCTTCTTCGGGACTCTCTCCACGACGATGTCCAAGAGCCCCGTGCTTCCCCTCTTCCTGAAATCGCTCTCCGGCAGTGAGACGGTGATCGGGTTGATCGCCGCAATTTCTCCGTTTGCAGGCGTGCTGTTCAGTTTTCCGGTCGGTATGCTCGCCGACAGGTGGGGAAAGAAGAGGCTCCTCATGGTTGCCGCGGGCGTCCAGCTGGCAGCTCCCCTCCTGTACCTCCTGGTGCAGAATCCCTTCTGGTTCATCCCTATACGGTTTTTCCACGGCATTGCCACCGCCGTGCTCGTGCCCGTGGCCTCGGCATTCATCCTCCGAGCCTATCCGGAGAACAAGGGAGAGAAGCTGGGGTTGTACTCTTCTGCCACGCTCGTCGGGCGCACGCTGGCCCCCCTCCTCGGCGGCGCGATCATCTCGTGGTTCCTGTTTCTCGGCGGATCCCTTCCCTATCGGTCCGTCTACGTGGCCGCCTTCGTTCTCGCGATCCCTGCCTTGTTTCTCGTGCTCTCGCTTCCCGGAGATGATCATCAGGCCGCGGGCGGCGAAAGGCCGCCCCGGGTCACACCGGCGGACTTCGCCCGGGGCCTGGCGGATTTTCTTCGCAACAGGAGGCTCCTGGGGACCTCTCTGGTGGAGATGGCGACCTACTTCGCCTACGGGGTGCTGGAAACCTACCTTCCGATCTACCTCTCCGGCCTGCGCGTTCCCGCGTACCAGATCGGCATGGTCTTCTCCCTCCAGATCCTCTCCATCGCCCTCACCAAGCCGCTGTTCGGGAAACTGGCCGACAGGGTCGACCGCAGGGTCCAGATCCTTGCCGGGATCCTCCTGCTGGCGGCAGCCACCGCGGCGATACCCCTCGTCACCGGGATCGCCGAGCTCACGCTGGTGACCGTGCTCTTCGGTCTGGCCGTCTCCGTGTCCACGGTGGCCACCAGCTCGTACGTTGCGGAGGTCGTCAAGACTGAGCGCATCGGCGCGTCTCTCGGCGGGCTGAGCTCCATCATGGACATCGGGCATTCCTCAGGCCCGTTCGTTGCGGGGTTCATCATCACCGCGGTGAACGTGGGGGCGGGGTTCTTCGCGGCGGCGGCCGTGTGCGTCATCGCCTCCCTGCTCTTCACGGTGCTGGTGCTGCGAACAGCCCGGACGGCAACAGGCGGGCCAGCGTGACGAAGCCTCCCCAGGAGAGACCCGCCTTCACATGAGCGGTGAGGGCCAGAAGGAAAACGATCTCGCTGATCTCGATCGTTGCCCCCAGCACGTCACCCGTGCAGCCGCCGATCTTTTTCCATGAAAGCCGCCAGAACAGGGCGCAGGCGATGAGCGACGCGCCGACCGGGATGGGGAGGAGGGTGGCTGAGAGAATCACGACGGCCGCAGCCAGAACCGCCAGCGTCGGGCGCGACGCAGCCCCTGCCGAAATGATGCCGGATTCGGCTCTCACGTACGGAAGCACCCGCATGGCCGCGAGCACGGTGCTGCGGGAGAACATCGACAGGACCGGCAGCACGGGGATCAGGATGGCCGTGGGAAGCGACAAAAATGCAGCGGCGCGCAGGAGGAGGGAGAGCCCGATCGCTGCGCCCCCCATGGTGCCGATCCGGGGGTCCTTGAGGATGCGCAGCACCGTGTCCCTGTCCCGCCTGCCATAGAACGCGTCGGCGCAGTCGGCAAGGCCGTCCAGGTGGATGGCGCCGGTGAGCAGGACAGAGACTCCCACCAGGAGCACCACCGCGACCGGCAGCGGGAACACCCAGACCGCGCCCGCCGCCGCTGCGGAGAGCAGGATCCCGATCGCAAGCCCGGCCGCAGGATAGCCCGAGAACATCCCGTTCTCCCGGCGGCTCTTGAGGAAGTCCGGTACCGGGATCACGGTGAGGAATGCGAGCGCGGAGAAAAACCCGCCGAGGATCACGGCCCGCTCACTCCCGCCTCGGCAAAGGTCGCAATTTCCCGGATCACCTTTACCCCCGCTTCAATCACGGGCATCGCGAGCGCGCAGCCGGTGCCCTCCCCCAGCCTCATCTCGAGGTCGAGGATCGGCGAAAGACCCAGGAGGGAGAGCATCGCCATATGAGCGGGCTCGACGGATCGGTGGGCCGCGAACATGAAGTCCACCAGCCGAGGCTCGATCATCCACGCCAGCACGGCCCCCGCGGTGGAGATCACCCCGTCGATCACGACCGGGACCCGGCTCTCCGCCGCGCCGAGGATCAGACCGGCGATGCCTCCGATCTCGAATCCGCCGACCTTGCTGAGGATGTCGATGGGGTCACGGGGATCCGGCGCCCGGGCGGCGATGCTTTCTTCGATGACGCGTGCCTTGCGGGCGAGGGCGGCATCATCGATGCCGGTCCCGCGGCCGGCAAGGGCGGAGGCGGGCCGGCCCGTTGTCACCGAGGCGATCGCCGCGGATGGGGTCGTGTTGCCAATGCCCATATCGCCGGTGCCGATCATTCGCGTGCCTTCCGCGGCAAGAGTTCGGGCGATCGCCGCTCCCCGCTCGATGCAGAGCACTGACTGCTCCCGGCTCATGGCCGGTGCCCTTCGCATGTTCGCCGTGCCGGGGCCGACCTTCGCGTCGATCACGGCGCCGGCGGCCACGAGGGCGGAGAGGTCCGCCCGGCACCCCATGTCGACCACCTTCACGCCGATGCCCGCATGCCGGCTGAGGACGTTGATACCGGCGACACCCGCGGTGAACCCGTGGACCATCTGGCCGGTCACCTCCGACGGGTAGGCGCTCACTCCTTCCTCGGTGACACCGTGGTCTCCGGCCATGACCACGATTACCTTGCGGGAAAGGTCGGGCGTCGGGAATCCAGCTATTCCCGCGACCTTCTCCCCGAAGTCGAGAAGCTTTCCGAGAGCCCGGTGCGGCATCAGCAGGGCCTCCGCCCGCTCGTGCGCGCGCCGCCTCCCCTCGAGGTCGATTTCGGGGACCCGAATACCCAGTCGATCAGCCATCAACGTATCTCTCCTTTGGGTTTGATCCGGAGCGGAATCCCGCTCACCATGAAGTACACTTCGTCCGCGGCGGCTGCGATCACCTCATTGGCCCTGCCCGCGCAATCGCGAAACCGCCTGCCCAGGACCGTCTCCGGAACGACCCCGGAGCCGACCTCGTTGGTGACCACGATCGCTGCGGCGCCGGGAAAACCTCTCGCGCTCTCGACGAGCTCTGCCGCGCGTGCTTCCGCCGAGTTCTCGTCGAAGAGGTCATCAGCGAGAAGGAGATTGGAGATCCAGAAGGTCACGCAGTCGAGGACGACGGTGCGCGCCGCGGGGAGCGCCGCGGCCAGGGCCTCGGGGACCCGGAGCGGCTCTTCCACGAGCCCCCACCCGGCGGGCCGGGCCGCTCGGTGCGCCGCGATGCGCTGCCTCATTTCGTCGTCGCAGGCCTGCGCGGTGGCGATGTAGGTGCGCGGTCCTTCCCGCTTTTCGGCGATACTGAGCGCAAAGCTCGACTTCCCGCTCCTGCTCCCGCCCGTGACGAGGATCAGCATTCCCGCATCCTCTCAGCGGAAGAGCTCGGGGTACGCCGTGCGGGCGAGCCACTCTACCGCCTCGGCGACGTACTGTGAAGTGGTGCTCTTCAGCCTCTCAGGCATCTGGTACACGCGGCCCGTCTTCACGGCGCGAAGCCCTCTCAAGGATTGGTCTCCCGTGATCTGCGTGAAGAATGCCGCCGCCCCCCGGGGGTTGCCGTAGACCCAGCCGGGGAGCACGAGGAGGTCGGGGTCGAGCATGAGGAGCTTCTCCCGGGACAGGGGCACCTGTCCCCATTCATCCGCGGCAAGATCACCGACGCCGTCCACGAGCCCTGCCCGGCCCAATATCTCGTCCCAGGAGCTTCCCCGTCCCTGCGCGGAGCCCCACGTGGCGTAGTCGATGACCCGACGCCGTTTCCCCGGGGGTAGATTGGAAACCCGGCGCGCGACGGCTGAGAGGCGCGCCTCCATTCCCGCGATGATCTCCCTGCCCCTGCTTTCCTCTCCCGTGAGGAGGGCAAGCCGTGTGATCTTCTGCTCGATCGAGGCGATCGTGAGACCGCTCGCCATGAGGTACACGGGCACACCGGCGTCCCGCAGCTGCTGGACCGGACCGGCATCGTTCCAGCTGGCAACGAGCACGAGGTCAGGGCCCAGTGAGAGGATAGTCTCCACGTTCAGCTCCAGCTTGTGGGGGATGTCGGCGGCGAGATCCGCGACGTTCGAGACCGCAGGATCCGCGGCGAACGTGGTGACGCCCTGCAGACGGCGGGGTTCGACCATGCTGAGGAGCATTTCGTCAGTGGCGAGTGTCAGTGAAACGATGCGGACGGGCCGGGCGGTCAGCGTGACGGCCGCTCCCGTGTCATCGGTGAGGTGCAGAGGAAAGCCCTTCTGCTGGGCGCCCAGAGATACCGCGGCGCACAGCAGTGAGAGGAGAACGACGGTACGGGGGGCTCTCACAAGGACCTCCTGCAATGATGCACCGCGTGCAGGCAAAGTTGCGTACTGCCCCAACGTTTCCTGGCTTCCGGGTCGTTCTACCGCTCCGCCTTCCCGGCCTTTCCCGCGGGGATCAGCCAGTGGCATGTACAGGAGCTGTCGTCGCCGGTGACAGTGGCGCGTCCGCGGCGGATTCTCACCGCCTTCCGTTGCAGGGCTCGGTGACACTACAGGGTTGCACGTGCGGGTGTCAAGGTCGCAGACCCGCGGGCGTGATCACGCGTGCGCGGTGGCTCAGCCATGGCCCAGGAACGCGGCCCGATTGATCTTCAGTGGATCGATCCAGGAAAGATCCATCACCGTGCCGCTGATCCAGCCCTCCATGCCCGTTTTTGTCACGGCCTTGTACCACCAGGATGCCTGGTCGTCGCGGGACTGGCGCGTGTCGCTCCTGTCGAACACGTACAGCTGGTCGCCCTTCGCGAGTGTCGCCAGGATCCCGCTCTGCGCGTCGGCGTCTGCGAGGAGCGACGCCTGTTCTGCGGTGACGGTGCCCAGCTTCGGGAGGTCCTGCAAGGTGGCTTTTCTGAACTCGCTGCCATTCCATGGAAAGAAGCTCACCGTCGTGGTGCGGAACTCGTCCGGGCCCGAGACCAGCGTGTAATCGGTGTCCACGCGGACCATGTCGCGCAGGCCGCTGCCGCCGGAATCGAAGGCGCGGTCCGTGGCGGAGTAGGAGTAGCCGGCATCGGATCCGAAGCTCACGTTGTATCGGAAGATCGGGATGAGGGACCCCTCCCGCCGCCGCAGCCACGCCTTCCACCGCACGGGCGTTGCACCCAGGTACCGCAGGGAGACAATCGTGTCCGCCTCCAGGAGGATCTCCGGCTGCGAATCCGAGTTCACGTCCTCCAGGGACACCTGCACGATACCGGAGGGGTGAAAAGAGTCGGGGAACGGGATGATGCTGGTATCCATGAGGGTCACGTGCCGGCGGTCGGAGATCACGAGGAGGCTGTATTCGGATTCTCCGCCGCCGATGACGATTTTTCGAGGCACGAGCCCGACCGCAATCCCGTTCGCCTCGGCGAGCATCAGCGCGGCGGCGGAAGAGTCGATCCATCCCTGGAGAGCCTTTCCCGCGGCAGTGATGCGCACCCGGTACAACCTGCGGAAATCCGACCCCCATCTCTCCCACTCGCCGGCTTCGAGCACCGTGACCCGGGTGGATTCCGGAAGCAGCGAACCCGCGGAATTGCCGTCCCTGTCCATCAGGGGGGTGTCGGTCAGGATCAGGCCGTAGCGCACATCCGC
>JBEKXR010000057.1:0-12543 GCA_049511935.1 Spirochaetia bacterium
GCTGGAAGGGCGGCACACTGATTTCCGCTCCCCGGTCGCCGCGCAGGCGGCCGGTATCGCCGCCATCCACCAGGAAGCCACGATGTTTTCCGATCTCTCCGTCACGGAGAACATCTACATGGGCCACCACCAGCGCATGACCGGCGTCCCCCTGCTCTCGTGGGGAGCCATGCGCCGGAAGACGAAAACCCTCCTCGCCGAGCTGGAGCTCGACATCGATCCCGACGTCCAGGTGCGGAGCCTGAGCGTCGCGCAACGCCACATGGTGGAGATCGTGAAGGCGCTCTCCCAGGACGCGCGCATTGTCATCATGGATGAGCCGACCTCCGCTCTGACCCTTCGGGAGGTGGAGGACCTTTTCACCATCGTGCGCAGGCTCCGTGACGCGGGCAAGGCTCTCGTCTTCATCTCCCACAAGTTCGAAGACATCTATGAAATCGCGGACCGGTTCACCGTGTTGCGGGACGGGAAGCTCGCGGGGGAGGGCCTCGTGCGGGAGACCGGGGTCGACGACATCATCCGCATGATGATCGGGCGGTCCCTCACCCAGATGTTTCCGAAGATCCCGGTGGAGCCGGGAGAGACGCTTCTGACGGTGAAGGGGCTTTCGCGCACCGGCATATTCAAGGACGTCTCCTTCGAGCTGCGCCGAGGAGAAATCCTCGGGTTCTTCGGCCTCGTCGGGGCGGGGCGTTCAGAGGTGATGCGGGCCGTCTTCGGCATCGAGGGGGCGGATGCGGGCACGGTCCTGATGGAGGGCCGGGAGGTGAGAGCCTCGGATCCGGCCGCCGCCATGGCCCGCGGCATCGCCTACGTCCCCGAGGACCGGCAACTGCAAGGCACGATCCTCGCCATGAACATCCGGGAAAACGCCACGCTCGCCATCCTTGACCGTCTCGCCCACCGGTCCTGGCTCGACCTGCCCCGGGAGCGTGCGCTCACCGACGAGTACGGGAAGCGCCTGGATATCAAGGCCGGCAGCTGGGAGCAGGCGGTGAACAGCCTGTCCGGCGGCAACCAGCAGAAGGTGGTGCTCGCCAAGTGGCTGGCCACGCAGCCCCGGGTCCTCATCCTGGACGAGCCCACGAAGGGGATCGACGTGGCGACGAAGGCGCGGGTGCACGAGTTCGTTTCCCTGCTGGCGAAGGAAGGACTCGGGATCGTCCTCGTGTCTTCTGAAATGCCGGAAATCCTGGGGATGTCGGACAGGATCGTCGTCATGCACGAGGGCAGGGTGACGGCGCAGTTCCGCCGGGACGACGCAAACCAGGAGAAGCTCCTGAAGGCGGCGATGGGGAGAGGGGACACGTGAGGAACAGGCCGGCATGCTGAAGCTGCTGAAACGCCGGGAGGGGACGCTCGTTCTCATCATCCTCCTCGTCATCGCGGCGGTGAGCCTGCGCACGCACGGTTTCCTTCGCCTGTCCAACCTCAACGACATCCTGACGGACACCGCGATCCTCGTGATCGTCTCCATCGGGCAGATGATGGTGATCATCACGGGCGGAGCCGACCTCTCCGTCGCCTCTGGGATCGCTCTCACCGGCATGAGCGTGGCGATGCTGAACTGGCTCGTGCCCGGAATCCCGATCCCCGTGATCGTCGCGCTCGCCGTGCTGATCGGATTCGTGCTCGGCTCCATCAACGGTCTCCTGGTCTCGGTGGCGAAGATCCCGCCGATCATCACCACTCTGGCCACGCTCGGGATCTACCGCGGGGTCGTGTTCCTCGAGAGCGGAGGGCAGTGGGTAAGCGCCCACAAGATGACGGAGGGCTTCCGGGATCTCCCGCACGCGGCGCCGCTGGGAATCCCGAATCTCCTGTTCGCCGCGGTGCTCGTGACCATCGTGTCCGCCGTGTTCATCCGGCTTACCCGAACGGGACGAGAGATCTACGGCGCGGGCGGCAACAGGACGGCCGCCCGGTACGTCGGCATTCCGCTTGCCCGCATCGACTACCTCGTGTACGCGATCTCGGGCGTCCTCGTGGGACTCGCCGGCCTGCTCTGGGTCGCGCGATATGCCTCCGCGCAGAACGACACCGCCACCGGATTCGAGCTGCAGACCATTGCGGCCTGCGTGATCGGCGGCGTGAGCATGCTCGGAGGGTCCGGAACGATCGTCGGGGTCATCCTCGGCGCGTTGTTTCTCGGGATCGTGAACAACGCGCTTCCCGTTATCGGTCTCTCTCCTTTTTTCCAGATGGCGATCCAGGGATTCGTGATCCTCGCCGCAATCATCGCCAATTCCGTTATGGACCGCAGGACCCAGGCCGCGCTGCTGCGCACGAGAAAGCTGTAATGGAAGGGAAGACACAGCCTCCCGCGCGGACCGGCGCGGTACGGGCACTCCTGGCTCGATGGGAATCCATTCTCGTGCTCATTTTCATCGTGGTGATCGTTTTCAACAGCTTCGCCTCGCCGTATTTCCTGAACCCCTCGAACATGCTCGACACGACCTTCAGCTTCGTGGAGAAGGGGTTGATCGCGCTGCCCATGACCCTTGGCATCATCATGGGGGACATTGACATCTCGGTGGCAGGGATCATCGCCCTGGCCTCCCTTGTGATGGGTGCGCTGTCCACGGCCGGCGCGGGCACAGGCGTGCTCGTGGCGGCAGGGCTGGGTACGGGGCTGGCGGCCGGGCTGATGAACGGCCTGCTGGCCACCCGGTTCGGCATCCCAATGATCGCGGTGACAATCGGGGGCATCTCGCTCTTCCGGGGCATCGCGTACGCCGCGCTCGGTGACCAGGCCTTCACGAAGTATCCCGACTCGTTCGCATTCTTCGGTCAGGGATATGTCCCCGGCACGCACATCCCGTTCGAGCTGGCCGTCTTCGCGGTCTGTGCGGTGCTCTTCGGCCTCCTCCTGCACCGGACCACTTTCGGGCGGCGGGTGTTTGCCATCGGAAACAACGCGACCGCTGCCCGGTTCTCCGGCGTGCGGGTGCAGAAGATGCGCTTGATCGTGTCATGCCTCACGGGGCTCATGTCCGGCCTCGCCGGCATCCTCCTCACCTCCAGGATCGGGAGCACCCGGCCCAACATCGCCAACGGCTGGGAATTGGAGGTGATCACGACTGTGGTCCTCGGCGGCGTGGCCATCACGGGCGGCAGGGGGAACATCGCGGGCGTCATCATCGGGATCTTTCTGCTCGGATTCCTCAAGTTCGGCATGGGCCTGATCAACGTGCCGGGAAACGTACAGAACATCTTCTCCGGTGTGCTGCTGATCCTGGCAATCCTCCTTCCGGGCTACGTGGCAGGCGTGTTGGAGAGAGACCGGCTGCGGCGCACACAGGAGACCTGACCGCTTCGCCCGATCCGAACGGGTCGCGAATTGACACGTCCTGCCCCTGCATCGATAATACCCCTGCCCCATGACCACCACCCCCCGAAAGTCCACGGCGCGATGGCCGGCTCCGTTGAAGGTGCTGCGTGACGCGGTCCACAACGTCCTCTCGATCGACCCTTCGCTGCGGCCCCTGGCCTCGGATGGCATGCCCGGAGGGCTCGTGGAGTTTCCACGGACGGAAAAACGTGAGTTCATCATCATCGGGGACCTTCACGCCAATGTGCGGAATCTGCAGGCCATCCTGAAGGATGACGACACGCGGGGAAAGGTGAAGCAGGACCGGGCGGTCCTGCTGTTCCTCGGCGACGCCGTGCACAACGACAAGACCGGGTTCACCTACGCCATGGACTCGTCGATCGAGATCATGGACATCATCCTCGGGCTCATCAACGAGTTCCCGGGAAACGTGTTGTACCTCCTGGGAAACCACGATTCCTTCGCGCCGGAGCTCTCGAAGCTCGGGATCCAGCAGGGGCTGCTCTACCGGGAAGCCCTCCTGAAGGCCCGAGGGAAGCAGTATGTGGCCCTCATGCAGGAGTTCTTCGATGCCCTGCCGCTTTTCATCATCCACCGGTATTTTCTCGCCGTTCACGCGGGGCCTGCGCGCGGGGGCATGACCCGCAACGAGCTGGTGAACGTCCGCCACTTCGAGAATTACCTGTGGCAGCTCACGTGGAACCGTCTCAATGAGACCCGCTCCACGCCGAGCATGAAGGAGTACGGCCCGGAGGACCTCGACGAGGCGCGGCGGCTTCTCGGCTGCCCCAGGAACATCCCGATTTTCGTCGGCCACAACCCGATGTGGAAGTGGGGGGAGGAGGACTCGATCTGGATCGATGCCCTCCGCTGCCACGATCACGTCATCCTCTATGCGACCCTGGACACGAAGTGCCCGTACATCTCGGTGCACGGCTCATCGACGTACAAGGTGAAATACGCCGACCTCGGGCTCAAGGCACGGCACTTCGTGCTGGACAACGACTAGAGGGAGAGAGAAACGGAAGCAGACATGGCGCAATTCGACTACAGTGACGTGAAGGGATTCCTGCATGACGAGGAGCTGATCCGGCTCCTCTGCGCGGACCGCACTTTCACCCAGCTCCTCGAGGACTTCGTGGTGGACGATTTCCTCTCCATCGACCGCTCGATGAAGGTGCCCTTCTTCGCGGAGGTACGCGACTACGTGGGCGCGGCGGAGCGCGCGGACCCGCGGGCCCGCTGGATCGTGAAGTCGATCTCTGCGGAGGACGCGCGGGGGCCGGCCATGGGGGCCATCTGTTACTTTCTCGATTTCTTCACGCGCACGATCTCGGCGCCCACGATCGTCACGCGCATCGACGGCGCCCTGTACAAGGCCACGCGCATCATCACGCATGCCGAGCAGCTCACCGGCGCGAACTACACCGACATCCGCCAGCTGAAGGAACAGCTCGTGCTCGACCTGGTGAACCGCTGGATCTACGGCGATGAGGACAGGAACCCGAACAACTATATGATCCGCTACAATTCGCGCAACGACCAGATCATCATCGCCATCGACTTCTCGAACGTCGACCTCCTGCACCCGGGCACGAAGATCACCGGCAACCCGAAGTCCTTCGGATGGCAGCGGATGGAGAAGACGCGCTACCTCACGCCGTTGAAGGTCGAGCACTTTCAAGGGTACGACATGCGGTTCTTCGACATGCGCTTCGACGGGTTCCGCGGGCTGGGGAAAAAGGTGCTCCTGGACCTGTGCAAGGCCTGCCTGCGCTTCCAACCCGACCGCGCAAAGCTGGCAAAGACCGTGGCGGAAAACATCCTGGCGCGCGTCGACTACGTCCATTCCTATTTCTCGAGCATGTTTCCCCGCGAGGCGCGTGCAGAGAAGGAAGACAAATACAGCGCCATGGGCCAGACCTTCACGAAGATCTACAAGGACAAGAGATAATCGTGCTTCGCATCTTGATTACCGCATGGACACGGCTTTGACAGACATCTCCGATCCTACATACTGCGCTTCGCGCAGTGTATCCATGATTTGACTTCAAAGGTTGCGCTGATTAAGCTTGTCTGCGGAAGTTGAAGATCGGCCGGTGGTGCCCCGGCATGCCGGAAAGCCCCCTGCCGCGGAGAAATCAGCCCGAAGTGAGCGCTACTGCCCCTCTCGAACACGCACTTTTCTGCATCGGGGTGAGCCATCACGGCGCTCCCCTGGAGCTCCTGGAGCGCCTGTCCGTCCCGGCAGAAGTGCTCCCGCGGGCGCTCGTTCCCTTCACTGCCCGAGACTCGGACGGGAAGCGTCTCTGCGAAGGTGTCGTCATTTCCACCTGCAACCGCACCGAGGTCTATGCGGCTCGCCGGAACTTCGTGCAGCCCAGCGCCGTTTCCTCCCGCTTCGAAGGGCTGCCGGAAGGAATCGTGGAGTTCCTCTGCCGCCGTTCCGGGCTCAGGCCTGGAGAGCTGGCGGGCCGTCTTTTCCGGCATGAGGGGTGGGCCGCCGTCGATCACCTTTTCCGTGTCGTCTGCGGCCTGGATTCACTCGTCGTTGGCGAATCCCAGATCCTGGGCCAGGTCGCTCGCGCCTACGCGGCGGCGCAGGCGGCGGGGTCGGCGGGGCTCGTTCTCTCGACCCTCTTCCAGGAGGCGATCCGAGGCGCCCGCCGGGCACGGGCCCGCATCGGCATCGGCAGGAGCGCCTCCAACATCGGCTCCATTGCCGTTTCGCGCGCCGAGGATCTCGCCGGGCCGCTCACGGAGGCACGGGTAGCCGTGATCGGCACCGGCGAGATCGGTCGGATCGTCCTGCACAGCCTGCGCGAGCGCGGGGCGCGACGAGTGGATATCGTGAGCAGGAGCCCGGAGCGCGCCGCGGACGCGGCGGCACGCTGGGGCTGCGCCGCGCACCTGCTCTCCGGGCTGCCGGCCCTGGTTGGCGCGTGCGACGTGCTCATCAGCACCACGAGCGCCTCGGTGCCGATCGTGACCGCGGAGCTGATCGGCGGCGCGATGAAGGGGAGGGCGGAAAGACGGCTCGTGCTGATCGACATTGCCGTCCCGCGCACGATCGATCCTCGTGCTCGCTCGGTGGATGGAGTCGTCCTTCTCGACATCGATTCGTTCAAGGAGGACCCCGAGTCTTCCCGCCACTCCCCCGAGACCCTGCGGGCGGAGGCGATGATCGGCGGGGACCTGGCGGTGCTGAAGCTGAGGATGACGGAGCTCTCCATGCGCCCGGTCATTGGCGGGCTGTGGCGGAGAGCCGCGGCGATTCGCGACGAGGTGCTCCAGAGGACCCGGGCCCGTCTTCCGCACCTGGATGAGCAGTCCTGGACCCAGGTCGAGGGTCTTGCTACCTCCCTCGTTGCGCGGCTCCTGCACGACCCGGCGGCCCGGCTTCGCGCCGAGGCGGGCAATGGCCACGCAGCGGCGTACGCCGAGGCGCTTCGCCGGCTCTTCGGAGCGCCGGAATGAGAATCCGCGGTCGGCGGCGCAGAATACGACTGGGCACCCGCTCTTCCCGGCTCGCCCTGTGGCAGGCGTACAAGGTGGCGGCGCTCCTCCGGGGCCGCGGCGTCGAGTGCGACATCGTGCCGATCGAAACCCGCGGGGACGATATCTCCGACCGCCCCCTGCCGGAAATCGGGGGTGACGGGGTGTTCACGGAACGCATCGAAAGCTCTCTGCGCGCATCGGAGATCGACATCGCGGTGCACTCGCTCAAGGATCTGCCCGTGGAGGATCCCGACGAGTTGTGCGTCGGCGCGGTCCTCGGCCGGGAGGAGGTCCGGGAGGTGCTCATCTCGCGGGAGGGGCGGGGCCTGGCGGCGCTTCCCGCCGGCGCGGTGATCGGGTCCAGCAGCACGCGTCGGCAGGCCCAACTGCTCTCCCTGCGGCCGGACCTTGTCATCCGACCCATCAGGGGGAACGTGGAGACACGGATCAGGAAGGTGGAGGCCGGCGAATTCGATGCGACGCTCCTCGCCGGCGCGGGCGTGCTGCGGCTCGGGCTGGCCGGCAAGATCGCCGAGTGGCTCGAGATCACCGACATCCTCCCGGCGCCGGGGCAGGGGGCGATCGCGGTCCAATGCCGGACCGCCGACCAGGCCACGCGAAGCGTCCTCGCGGAGATCGACGAACCCGCCCTGCATGCCGAGACGGACGCGGAGCGCGGTTTCCTGCGCGCACTCGGCGGCGGCTGTTCGGCACCAGTCGGGGCGTTTGCGCAGGTACGGGGTCCCCGGCTTCACCTCCATGGCCGCGTGTCTGCCACCGACGGCAGCCGGTCGGTGGACGTGGAGAACGAAGGCGATGACCACCCCGCGCTGGTCGCGGCGCTTGCCGAAAGGGCGCTGCGAGAGGGCGCGGCCGACCTGATCGCTTCGGCGGGAAGGCGCTCAGCATCGCAGCCCGCGGCCGGCGATTCCCTGCGGGGACTGCGCGTCCTCGTCACTCGGGCGCGCGAGCAGGCCGAGGATCTGTGCGGGAAGCTTGCCGCGGCCGGCGCCGTTCCCGTTGCGGTCGCGATGATCCGGATCGCTCCCCTGGATGAGACGAGCGAGCTGGATGCGGCCATCGAGAAGCTCACGTCCTATCGCTGGCTCATCTTCGCAAGCGCGAACGGGGTGGAGCTCTTTATGAAAAGGCTCGAGGAGATGCGGCCGGAAGCCCGGTGGTCGCCGGGCGCACCCCGGGTCGCGGCAGTCGGACCGGGCACAATGGCAGCACTCGCGCGTTACGGGGTCAGGGTCGACTTCGTGCCTGCGATCCATACGGGCATCGCGCTCGCTGAGGGACTTCTCGGGAATGCGGTTGATGGACTTGTGGGCGCGCGCGTGCTCACGCCGCGTGCGCTCGGCGGCCGGGAGGATGCGGCAGACCTTCTGCGGCGGCACGGCGTGGTCGTGGACGATGTCCCGACCTACCGGACCGATCCCTGCGCACCTACGGTGGAAGACCTCACATCTCTGCACGGGGGGGTGGACGCGGTCCTCTTCACCAGCAGCTCCGCGGTCAGCGCCTGGTGCGACCAGGCCCGCGAAGGCCCGCTCGCCGAGGCCGCGCGGCGTGCGGTGATCGCGTGCATCGGCCCATCGACCGCTTCCACGGCCCGGAACCAGGGCCTGCACGTGGACGTGGAAGCGACGGCTCACACCGCCGACGGGCTTGTCGCCGCCCTGGGGCGGCATTTCGCGCGTGTGCGCGGGGGGTCGCGATGAACCGGGCGGAAGAATTCGCGGCAGCCCGGCCCCGCCGGCTTCGCACGCTGCCCGGAGTCCGGGGGATGGTCAGGGAAACCACCCTCTCGCCCGGGGACCTGGTGTATCCCCTCTTCGCGGTCCACGGCCGCGGGGTGCGCAACCCGGTCCGGTCTATGCCCGGGGTGTTTCAGCTCTCCGTCGAGAATCTCGCCGAGGAAGCCAGAGAGGCAGCAGGTCTCGGCATCCCCGCGGTCCTGCTCTTCGGCATCCCTGCAACGAAGGATCCCCGTGGATCCGAGAGCCACGCAAAAGACGGAATCATCCCGCGCGCCGTGGCGGCGGTGAAGGACCGGTGCCCCGGCCTGGTGATCGTGACCGACGTCTGCATGTGCGAGTACACCGACCACGGCCACTGCGGCATCCTGAACACGGGAGCGCCACGCCCCGTGCCGTCCCTGCCGGAGGGGTACCTCCTGAACGCCGAGACGCTGGAAGTCCTCCAGAGGATTGCCCTCTCGCACGCGGAGGCAGGCGCGGACATCGTGGCGCCCAGCGGCATGATCGACGGGATGGTAAGCGCCATCAGGAGGGCCCTCGATACGGGGAGATTCGCTCACCTCCCGATCATGTCGTACGCCGTGAAGTACGCCTCCGCGTTCTATGGCCCTTTCCGCGAGGCTGCGGAGGGCGCGCCGAAGTTCGGCGACCGGCGCAGCCACCAGATGGATCCTGCAAACTCACGTGAGGCGCTCCGCGAGGCCGCGCTCGATGTCCAGGAGGGAGCCGACTTCCTCATGGTCAAGCCCGCTCTCCCGTATCTGGACGTCATCCGTCTCCTCCGCGACCGTTTTCCCGAGCACCCTCTCGTCGCCTACAATGTGAGCGGTGAATACGCGATGCTCAAGGCCGCGGCGGCGAACGGCTGGCTGGACGAGAAGGCGGCGGTGCAGGAGGCGCTCACCGGGATACGCCGCGCCGGGGCGGACCTCGTCATTACCTATCATGCGAAGGAGGCGGCCCGATGGCTGACGGAATGAGCTCGACGCAGGCCCCGGTGCTCGACCTGAACGAGAAGGGGCGTGCGCGGAACGGAGAACCGCAGAGCCTGGGCAGGCGGCTGTTCGTGCAGCTCCTCGTCTTCGACGGCTGCCGCGACCCCCGGCCGATCGTCGACCAGCTCGACCGCCGCGGCACCCAGGGAGTGCTGTACGAGGACCTGAACGATCCGACGGGGATCGGCCTTCTCACCTTTGACGAGGATCCCGGCTCCTTCCTGAGAACCGTCCGTCCTCTCGTGGTCGGGGAGGCCTTCTCGAGGCTGCGGTTTCGAGAGGAGTTCACCATGCTTGGCCGGACCTACTCCATGGGGTGGGAGGCCGACCTCGAGGAGGCGCTCATCAGCAGGCCGAAGAGCAGGCTCTGCAGCCCCGAGCTTCCCTGGGCTATCTGGTACCCGCTTCGCCGATCCGGTGCCTTCGAGGAGCTGCCGGAAAAGGAGCAGCGTGCCGTGCTCGCCGAGCACGGCGGCGTCGGCCAGTCCTTCGGGCGGGCGGGAGTGGCCCACGACATCCGTCTCGCCTGCCACGGCCTCTCAAAGGATGACAACGATTTCGTCATCGGCCTCCTCGGGTCCGAGCTGTTCCCGCTGTCCGCGGTCGTGCAGCGGATGCGCAGGACCCGGCAGACCTCCCGGTACCTCGCGCGCCTGGGCCCGTTTTTCGTCGGGCGCGCCCTGTGGCAGGCACCGTCCGCATGAGCGGCGGTCCGGGGGAATCCACCTGCTCCGCCTTCATGAAGGCGTGCCGGCGCGAGCCCGCGCCGCACACGCCTGTCTGGCTCATGCGGCAGGCAGGGCGGTATCTCCCGGAATATCGCGCCCTGAGAGAGCGCCACTCGATGATGGAGCTCCTCTCGGCGCCCGAGCTCGCAGTCGAAGCGACCCTCCAGCCGCTGAGGCGCTTCCCTCTGGATGCGGCGATCATCTTCATGGACATCCTCCCGCCGCTCGCCGGCATGGGCCTCCAGATCTCCTTCGGAGGCGGAGACGGGGAAGGCCCGCGCATCGGCAACCCCATCTCCCGCACCCGCGACATCGATGTGCTGGCGGTTCCTCCCGCCGCCGAGGCGCTCGCCGCGCACCTGGAGGCGATCGCCATGGCGCGTGCGGAGCTGCAGTCCAGCGGCACGCCGCTCATCGGCTTCACCGGCGCGCCCTTCACGCTTGCCAGCTACGCGATCGAGGGGTCGGGAAGCAGGAACTACGCAAAGACGAAGGCGCTGATGTACGCCGAGCCCGCGGCATGGCGGCGGCTCATGGGGAAGCTCGTCACGGTCCTCGCCGACTTTCTCACCGCCCAGGCACACGCCGGGGCCGCCGCGCTGCAGGTTTTCGACTCCTGGGCCGGAATCGCCCTCGGAAGGGACGACTACCTGCGCTACGTTCAGCCCTACAATCGGCAGCTCTTCACCGCAGTGCGGACGGCGGGAGTCCCCGTGATCAACTTCAGCACGGGCACGGCGGCGTACATCGAGGAGGTTGCCGCCTGCGGAGGCGAGGTGGTGGGAGTGGACTGGAGGCTGCCCATCGAGTCCTACCGCAGAAGGATCGGCGCGGAGCAGGCCATCCAGGGCAACCTCGATCCCGTCGCGCTCCTTGGTCCCTGGCGGGAGCTGAGGCCCCGGATCGAGGCGATCCTCGCATCGGCGGGCGGGAATGGACATCTTTTCAACCTCGGCCATGGAATACTCCCCGAGACGCCCATGGATGCCGTGGCCCGGCTGGTGGACCACGTGCACGCCTGGACCGGAGCCGCCGAATGAGCGCTCCCATCGGCGTGCTTCTCATGGCGTACGGCGGCCCCGATTCCATGGACGATGTTCCCGGCTACCTCGCCGATATCCGCATGGGCCGGCCGACCTCCCGCGCGGTCGTGGAGGAGATTGCCCATCACTACCGCCTTATCGGGGGAAGCTCCCCCCTGCGCGCGCACAGCCTCAGCCAGCTTGCGGCCCTCTCTGCTCGGCTGGATCCCGCGGGCTACCGCTGTTACCTCGGCATGCGGCATTGGTCGCCGTGGATCGAGGAGGTGGTCGGGGCGATGGCGGAGGAGGGGATCAGCCGGGCCGTCGGGATCGTCCTCGCACCCCACTACAGCTCGATGAACACGGAGCGTTATTTCCAGAAGGTCCGGCTGGGACAGGATCTCTACCGGACATCGATCCGGTTCGCCTTCGTGAAAAGCTACCACGATTCCCCGCCCCTCCTGGATGCGCTCGCCCGCAGGGTCGTCGAAGGCCTCGGCCGGTGGCCGGCCGACGAACGCGCCGCGGTGCACGTCGTCTTCTGCGCCCACAGCCTTCCGGCACGGGTGATCGCCGAGGGAGATCCGTACGATTCCCAGCTTCGCGAAACCGCCCGCCAGGCCGCCCTGCGCGCCGGCCTCGCTCTCGAGCGGTGGTCGTGGAGCTACATGTCCGCGGGAAAGAGCCCCGAACCGTGGCTGGGCCCGGACCTTCCCGACCACCTCGCGGAGCTTTCGCGGCAGGGCGTGCGGGCGGTCGTGTGCGTCCCGGTGGGCTTCGTCGCCGACCACGTGGAGGTCCTTCACGATATCGACATCGAGGCCCGGCAACGGGCCGACGCGGTCCGCATCCGCCTCGAGCGCCCGCCCTCCCTGAACGACGACCCCCTGTTCATCGAGGCGCTCGCGGACGCAGTGACCGCCCGGGCGCGCGAGGCCGGCTTCACCGGCAACGGGTCGGCCTCGTGAAGAGGCTGGTCATCATCGGCGGGGGCATTGCCGGCCTGTCGGCGGCGTGGGAGGCGTCACGCTCGGGCGCGGAGCTGGACGTCACCCTGATCGAGCGCGATGAGCGGCTCGGCGGAAAGATCCGCACCGACTCGATGGACGGCTTTCTATTGGAGCAGGGGCCGGACAGCTTCCTCACAAACAGGCCAGACGCACTGCGGCTCTGCGGGGAGCTGGGGATCGCGGGCCGGCTCATTCC
>JBEKXR010000058.1:0-12527 GCA_049511935.1 Spirochaetia bacterium
ATCGGGTCGGCGGCGCCCTCGTACCCGACCTTCACCGTCGAAGGAACGAGCTGGTTCGGGCTTCCTGTGTTCTGGGCCACGAACGTCGCCGCCAGGCCGGCATACCCGATTTGTGTCGTGGAACGTGAGAGCACGGAGCCGCCCACGTCGAACTGCAGCTCCTCGGAAGCGGTGAACGAAAAGCCCGGCGCCGAAGGAGGATTTGTTATCTGGGCCGGAGGCGGATTTGTTCCCGGCGCCGAAGGCGCATTTGTTGCCGGCGTCGGAGGCGGGTTTGGCGGCGGTGCAACAGAGCCGGAGGCCGCCCCTGTGTCCACCGACGCGCTCACGACGAGCGGCTGGTACTGGAACCCGGTCGGGGGGGCGGCAAAGCCGCCCTGGACACTTCCTTTCAAGTCTCCGCCGCTCGCGTCGAGCCGGCCGGTCATCGTCGGCACGAGCGGCGGCAGTTGCAGTGTGACGGCGAGCGAATCGTTCGTCGCAGGGGTGGTCAATGCAAGGTTGGAGGCAAGACTGTGCTCCGAGATCGCGTCCGACGACCAGGCCGGTCCTGCAGTCGTCACGGCGGGATTGTATGGATCCGTTCCCGCCAGCCCGATCTGGTACATCCTGAGATTGATCTTGTACTGCAGGCTCGAAGCGGACAGCTCCGGGTCTGCGGGGAAAGGCCGCAACGTCCCCTGAAATGCGGTGCGAAAGGCAAGATTGTCCTGCTGCTGGTCGAGGAGAAGGAGATTCGGCCAATCGAGGGAAGCCTGTTCCGTGGAAGAGGGATCGAACCGGGACCTCCAGAGCCCGTCCGCGCTGAAGGTCACGCTCGTGTCGGCGAGCCTGTTCCACCATGATGCCGCGGCGGTGACACTGGACGTGCCCCCGGTCTCAAAGGTCCGGTAGAGTATCGCGTAGTTGACGCTCTGCCTCGTCGTCCAGTTCGCCGTGTCGAACGTATGCTCGAGGGTGGCGCGCGGCTGGACCTGGTACGAGACCTTGAAGGTCGTGGCCTGGCCGGCCTGATCCACCTGCTCATCCGACAGCGGCTCGGGACTCCTGAACGGGATCCGGACAAATGCGCCTTCGGCGCCGTGCGGAGCGGCTTCTTTGGCGGGCGCGGAAGGCGCGTCGACGGGTACCGGGGCTCGCACGCCCTTACCAGGCTCTGAAGGTGCAGCCCCTGCCGGCGCGGAGGTGCCGGTGGACGGTGCGGCAGGTTGCGGCGGCGCATTTCCTGCCGGCGACGAAGGCGCAGCCCCTGCCGGCGCGGAGGTGCCGGTGGACGGTGAGGCCGCTACGGCGGGCGCGGCAAGCGCCGGGGTCGTCGAACTCCCACCCAGATTGAGGATATCGCCTGACATTGCGAATGAGACGTTTGGAGCAGTGATGCTCGACGGGTAGTAGAAGCCGCTGCCCGGATCGCTTGCCTGCGGATCGCTCAGCCCGCTTGGCGTATTGCTCTGCCAGGTCATCTTGAGGTTGAGATTCGGCATCGAGAGGTTCTGAATGAACGGCTGGTTCACCATTTTCGTGAAGTCGAGCTTGCTCGACAGATCCCAGGAGAGGTTCACCTGCTGGGGTGTGCTCGCCGGTGACGCAGTTTGCGGGGCGAAAACGGCGGAAAGCATGCTGCTCTCCGACCGCGTGTAGAAATCCGTGGTGAATGAGGGGTCAGAGAAATACTGGAAGCCAGTCGTCAGGGAATAGAAGCTGCCGCTCGTCTTGAGGGAGCCCTCGAGGCCGTAGCGGAAGGGAACGGTGAGCCCGAACAAGGAAGAGGAGTTCCAGAACTCGTCGCCCACGTTGTACGGAGGGTTGGACACGGGAAGATACGGAGTGTAGAGCAGGCTTGTCGGGTCCAGGAAGATGCTCCTGCTCAGGCCGATGCTCGTTCGAAACGTGCCAAGGGGAGAAAAATCTCCCGCCAGCCCGGCCATCACTCCCAGGCGGGAGTAGCCGTCGAGCATGAGCTTCAGCGAGTGACCGTCATCCTTCGGCGGCATGCTTCCGGGGATCTTCCTCAGGAAAAGCCCATGGGGCTCCAGGGCGTATCCGGCATCGCCTGAGTCCGTCAGCTGGAGAAAGGAGAAGGGGCTGTCCTGCTTCGCCTTGCGGCCGACCAGGTACGTCGTCGTTTGCAGGAACGAGCCTTCCCGCGGCTTGTACCCGATGTTCGGATTGAAGAAAAAATCGTCGCCGGGCCAGAAGAACCCCGGCAGGTACAGGATCGGCACCCTGCCGATGAGGAGCACCGCGTCCTGGACCGCCCACTCCCCGGGCGCAAGCAGCCAGACAGTTCCCGCCCGGATCTGGTAAAGCGGATCAGCGGGCGTCTCGGAGCTCGTGAAGGCGCCCTTCTGGAGTATGACGGTGTCATTTGACTCGCGGGTGATCGTCTGTCCCGCGAAGGTGTACGAGATATCGGAGCCTGACCGCGTCACGGTCCTGCGCGTGCTGCCGTCGTAGAACACCGCCTCCGAGCTGTCGAGGTTGAAGTCGAGGCTCTGCCCGGTGAAGGTGTCGGTATGTCCCCCGCGCGTCAGCGTGTAGGTCACGTCCCCGACCGCGCTCATCGTCCGCCGCGTCTGGTTGAACGTCAGGCTCGCGGCCTTGATCACCTGCAGGGTACCGTCCGACTGGTCCTTGACTTCCACGATGACGTCCCCGCGGAGCAGGACATACTTCTCCCCGGTATCGGACTGCGTGAAGTACTCCGATTGCCTGGCCGAACGCACGGTGACTGAACGTTTGGCGGGAGCCGGCGCCTCAGGAAGGGTGACCGAAAAATGCCGGGCGAGACGCGCCTGCAGGTCCTTGCGTGAACCAGAGTCGTCCAGCCCGAGCTGCTCGCACCAGGCGACCAGCTCGTAGTAGCTGGCCGTGTTGATATCCTTCGCGAGGGTTGCCGAGAGGAGATCCTGGGCGGTGGGCGCTGCCTTGGTCGCAGAGGGCGTCGCGGCTGCGGGCGACTCGGAGGATGGCGTCGTCGTCGGGGGTGCCGGTGCCCCGGCATCCTGTGCCGAGACTTGAGGTGACACGGACAGGAGAATCAGCGCGAGCAGGGCCGCGATCATTCCTTTTTCAGGGCGCGTTTCAGGAACCTGCCGGTCCACGAGCCATCCGCCCGGGTGATCTGCTCGGGCGTGCCCTCCGCGACGATGCACCCTCCCCTGTCCCCGCCTTCCGGCCCCAGGTCGATCACCCAGTCGGCGCACTTGATGACATCCAGGTTGTGCTCGATCAGCGCGACGGTGTTGCCGGCATCGACGAGCTTCTGCAGCACCTCCATGAGCTTCTTCACATCGGCGAAATGGAGTCCGGTGGTCGGCTCGTCGAGGATGTAGAAGGTGCGGCCCGTGCTCTTGCGCGAGAGCTCCAGCGAAAGCTTCACGCGCTGGGCCTCGCCGCCTGAAAGGGTGAGCGCCGACTGTCCCAGGGAGACGTAGCCCAGGCCCACGTCGACCAGGGTGGCGAGCTTGGGCGCAAGGGAGGGGATGTGCCGGAAAAAGCCCATGGCCTCCTCGACGGTCATCGACAGTACATCATGGATGTTTTTCCCCTTGTAGTGCACGTCCAGGGTTTCGCGGTTGTAGCGCAGGCCCTTGCAGGCATCGCATGTGACATAGACATCGGGCAGGAAATGCATTTCGATGCGGATCGTCCCTGCGCCCTGGCACTTCTCGCACCTGCCACCCTTCACGTTGAACGAGAAACGGCCCGCTTTGTACCCCTTGGCCCGGGCCTCGGGCAGCTGGGAGAAGAGAGTTCGGATCGGTCCGAAGAGACCGACGTAGGTGGCGGGGTTCGATCGAGGAGTCCGTCCGATCGGGCCCTGGTCGATGTTGATGATCTTGTCGATCTCCTCGGCGCCCTCGAGTGAGGAGTAGGCGCCCTCGGGGAGCCGGGTCCCGCTCGCCCGGTTTGAAAGGGCCGGAAAGAGCAGGTCCGAAAGGAGCGTGGATTTGCCGGAGCCCGAGACCCCCGTGATCGCGATAAGGGTGCCCAGGGGAAAGGCGACATCGATTCCCTGGAGGTTGTGTTCGCGCGCGCCGCGCAGCTCGATCCGCGCGCCGTTTCCGGACCGCCGCTCCCGACCCCTCTCGATCGTGAGGGCGCCCGTAAGGTACTGCCCCGTCAGCGAGCGGGGATTTGCGCAGACCTCCTCCAGGCTCCCCGCGGCGACAACGTGGCCCCCATGTACGCCGGCGCCCGGCCCGAGATCGACGATGTAGTCTGCCGTGCGCAGGGTCTGCTCGTCATGCTCCACGACGATGAGCGTGTTGCCGATGTCGCGAAGGTGCTTCAGGGTATCGATGAGCAGGGCGTTGTCGCGCTGGTGAAGCCCGATCGTGGGCTCGTCAAGGATGTACAGCACCCCGACGAGCGAGGACCCGATCTGCGTCGCCAGTCGGATACGCTGCGCCTCCCCTCCTGAGAGCGTGCTCGCGCGCCGCTCCAGTGTGAGGTAGGCGAGCCCGACGTTCTTCATGAAGCCGAGCCGGGCGGTGATCTCTTTCAATATCTGGCGGGCGATCTTCTGGGAGGTGGGACCAAGGGGAAGCTTCGAGAAGAAGTCCAGTCCGTCACGCACTGACATCTGCGTGAGCTCGTGGATGTTGCGCTCCCCCACGGTCACCGCGAGCACCTCGGGCTTCAGCCGGCGGCCGCCGCATGCCTCGCAGTCCTTCTGCGACATGAACCCTTCCATCCATTCCTTGACCTGCTCCGAGCTGCTCTCCAGATAGCGGCGCTTCAGGTCGTTCAGGACTCCGCGGAACCCCGACTGGAACTCCCATTTCCCCCGGCCGTCCCTGCTCTCGTAGCGGAAGCCGATCTTCTCCTTCGTCCCGCGCAGCAGGACCTCGAAAATGTCCTGCGGGATGTCCTCCAGGGGAGTGTCCAGGGAAAACTTGAAGTGCTTCGCAAGGGACTCGAACTGGCTCCTGTGCCAGTTGGCCTTCGGGTTGTAGGGCGCGATCCCCCCTTCGTTGAAGGAAAGGCTCATGTCCGGCGCGACCAGGGCAGGGTCGAATTCCAGCGTCACCCCGAGGCCCGAGCATTTCTCGCATGCTCCGAATGGATTGTTGAAGGAGAACAGCCGGGGCTGCAACTCGGGAATGCTGATCCCGCAGGTGGGACACGCGCTCTTCTGGGAGAACAGGATCTCGCGCTCCCCCGACTTCTCCCGGACCTGCGCGATGAGCATGCCCCCGGAAGTCTGCAGGGCGCCCTCGACCGATTCGGAGAATCTCCTGCGGCTCTGGGCTGACACGACCAGCCTGTCCACGACGATCTCGATCGTGTGCGTGCGCTTCCGGTCGAGGGTGATCTCCCCCTCAAGCGGCAGGATCTCGCCGTCGACCCTCACGCGCACGTACCCCATCCGCTTCGCGTCTGCCAGTATCTTCTGGTGCTCGCCCTTCTTCGCCCCCACCACGGGAGCGAGCAGTATCACCCGTGTGCCCTCCGGCAGCACAAGCAGCGAATCCACGATCTGGTCCACTGACTGTTCCTGGATCTCCCTTCCGCAGCGCGGGCAGTGAGGGACACCGATCCGCGCGAACAGAAGCCGCAAGTAGTCGTAGATCTCCGTGACCGTGCCCACGGTGGATCGCGGGTTGCGGTGCGTGGATTTCTGCTCGATCGCGATCGCGGGGGAGAGGCCTTCGATATAGTCGAGATCGGGCTTGTCCAGCCTGCCGAGGAACTGCCGCGCGTAGGAAGACAGAGACTCCACGTACCGGCGCTGACCTTCCGCGAATATCGTGTCGAAGGCCAGGGAAGACTTGCCCGATCCGCTGAGGCCCGAGACAACGACGAGCGAGTCGCGCGGCAGCTCCAGGTCGATGTTCTTCAGGTTGTGCTCGCGGGCGCCCCGGATGACAATGCTTTTCATTCGCCGTCTTCAGGACCGGCCGCAGGGCCGCGGGCACGGGAGCGGGGCCCGGCAGGCTCATCCAGGTCCTCCTCCTGCTCGCCCGGTTTTGGCGCTTCCACGGAACGACGCGCAGGTTTCGCGATCCGGCCGCGCGGTGGCCGCCTCACGAACCTCCTGCGGCTGCGCGTGGAAGCGATGAAGAACACCAGGGGGAGAAGGAGAATCACGAAGAGGGCAGCGGCGATCACCTCCGCGGAGGAGAGGACCTGAACGAAGAGCCCGGAATCCATCGGGCCATACTATCGTCGTGCCCCCCAGATGGCAAGTCAGCGGCCGCCTGCCGGCCTTCTCATTTCGTGCGGGCCGACCTGACCCGCGCGATCAGCCTTTCAGCGTGACGATCGTCCTTCCGAAACCTCCCTCCTCGGGCAATGAGAAACGGAAGTCCTCCACGGCCGCCAGGCTCTTGAGGTATCGGTGGACGGCAGTCCGCAGGACCCCCTCCCCTTTCCCATGAACGATGCTGAACTCCCTCAGCCCGTGCAGGAGGGCGCTGTCGAGCTGTTTCTCGACGAGCTTCATCGCCTCTTCGAGCCGCATTCCGCGGATGTGCAGCTCCAGCACCGGTGGCTCCACCTGTCCCGCCGCAGTGTAGCTCACGGAGGGCGAGGCGATTTCCGCGGGCGCGATCGGGGGCGCAGGGAGGAGCTCTCCTGCAGGCAGGGCGAGCCGGAGCGTCTCCGTTTCCACGATCCAGCGCGTGCCCTTGTCCGGCCTCACCGCCCGGCCGCGTCGTCCTGTCCGCGCGATGATGACCTCCATGCCGGGGTGAAGCTCGAAGGAGGGGGCGGGAGCCAGCGCGTCTCTCTCCTCCTCGATCCTCTTCTCCTCCGATTCGATGCGCGCCTGGATGCCGGCAGCAAGCCGGCCGAAATCCGAGCCGGTCGAGGCGCCGGTCTTTTCGCGAAGCCCTTCCCAGTCCTTCCTCGCCTGACCGATGAAATCGCGAAGCTCCTTCAAGCCGTCCCGCCGGAGGTCCAGTTCCTTCTGCCGCAGGGCCAGTTCCTTCAGGTCCGCCTTTCTCCTCTTCTCACCCAGCTCGTACTCGCGCGCCTTGTGCTCGTCCTCCGCTACCGTGAGCTTCTGGTGGCGCTCCGCGAGATGAGAAACGAGCCGGGAAATATCGGTGCGCTCGTCGTCGAGATAGGAGAAGGCGCTCTGCAGCACGTTCTCGGGCATTCCGTTCCTGCGCGCAATCTGCAGGGCATGGCTTTCGCCCGGCACGCCCATGAGGATCCTGTAGGTCGGCGCGAAGGATTCCCGGTCGAACCCCATGGACGCGTTCTGTGCCCCCGGACGGGTGGCGCCGTAATTCTTGAGGATTCCATGATGGGTGGTGGCCAGCACGATGCATCCGCGCGCCATGAAGTGGTCCAGTAGCGCCATGGCGAGCGCTACCCCCTCCTGCGGGTCGGTGCCCGCGCCCAGCTCGTCCAAGAGCACCAGGGACCGCGCGCCGGCACTGCGGACGATCCCGGCGAGGTTCTTCACGTGCGCGGAAAAGGTCGACAGGGACTGCGCGATGGATTGCTCATCACCGATGTCCGCGAATATCGAATCGAAGAGGGGGAGCGCCGAGCCCTCGGCCGCCGGGATTTCCATCCCGAACTGATTCATGAGGGCCATGATGCCGACCGTCTTCAGGCTGACTGTCTTTCCGCCGGTGTTCGGACCAGTGATGATGAGAACCCGCTCGTCGCTTCCCACGATCACGGTAACGGGCACGACCGTGCTTCCGAGGAGGGGATGCCGCGCATCGATCAGCGAAACCTTCTCCGGATCGTGGTCGGCCCTCCGGCACCCGTGGGAGACAGCGTACCGCGCGCGCGCAAGCCAGGTGTCCATCTCCGAGACCGCGCGGACGAGGCGTCTCACGTCACCCGCGTGCCGCGAAACCTCGGAGGTCAGCTCCCTGAGGATCCTGCGCACCTCCAGTCGGTAGAGGTTCTCCTCCTGGACGATGGCGTTGTTCTTTTCCACGATTTCCAGCGGCTCGATGAACAGCGTGGATCCGCTGGAAGACATTTCGTGCACGATTCCCTTGATCCGCCCCTTGTACTGCGACTTCAGAGGGAGCACGACGCGCCCGTCCCGCTGGGTCGGGGTAGTCGTCTGCCAGTATCCCTTGTAGGCATGCTCATCGAGCATGCCGCGCACTGAACGATCGGCGTCCTCTCGATGACGGCGGATGCGCTCCCTTATCGCTGCGAGCTCAGGGATCTGTTTTTCCCTCAAGGCACCGTCATGGTCGACGATGCGGAAGATCTTCCGGGAAAGCGGTGAAAGGTCAGGAACCTCTTCGGCGTGCCGGCCCAGGGGGCCCGCGGGCCGACCCAGGAGGACCAGCCGCTTCATCTTGAGCCCTGAGAGGATCCACCGGCCGAGCGCCGCGAGCTCCTCGCCGTCGAGCTGAAGTCCTTCCTTCCCGAGGCGCGGGACGACCTGCTCGATGTCCGGAAAATCGAAGCCCGGAATCGGGTTACCCCCCTCCAATATCGCCCGCAACTCGAGGGTAAGGCCCAGCAGCTCGTCGAGTGGCTGCCGGTCCGTGAGGAACTCCTGGGTATCGAGGAGCGCTTCTCCTGTCGGGCTTGCACACAAGCCTGCGAGCTGCTCCCGCACGCGGGCAAACTCCAACAAGGCAAGGGTATGCTCATCCATGCGCGGCTTTCCTCGTCTCGCGGAGCTCCTGAAGGATCCGCAGGTAGCTCTCATACCGGTCGGCGTGGATCTCGCCATGCTGAACCGCCTCGGCGACGGCGCATCGCGGCTCGTCGTCGTGCAGGCAGGGCTGGTAGCTGCACGATTGCATGTACGGTGCGAAGTCGCGGAAATGGAACCCCACCTCTTCGGGAAGCACCTCGGCCAGCTCCAGCTCCCGTATGCCGGGCGTGTCGATGATGCGAAGCCCTGTCTCGAGCGGCAGGAGGACGGAGAAGTTCGTCGTGTGGTTCCCCCGGTCGTGCTTTTGCGAAAGGTCTCCCACGCGCAAGTGGAGCCCCGGCGCGAGGACGTTCAAGATTGAGGATTTGCCGACGCCGGATTGGCCGACGAAAACCGCGGTCCTGTCCCTGAGGATCGCCGCGAGCTCTCGCACGCCCTCCCCCGTCCGCGCGGAGCACGAGAGGACCTGGTAGCCCATCCGGTGGTAGTGAGTGAGCCTTTCGGAGACCCTTTCCGCACAGGGCAGGTCGCACTTGTTCATCACGACCAGAGGCGTGAGCCCGCCGGTTTCGGCGGCGACGATGAGCCGGTCAATGAATCGCGGCCGGAACGGAGGGGCCGCGGGACTGGTCACACAGACCGCAATATCCGCGTTGGCCGCGAGGATCTGCGGCGCCCTGCCCTTCTTGTTCCACCGCACAAGCCGGGTCCTTCGGGGAACGACATCGCTGATCATTCCCTCGTTCGGGCTCATGGCGTCCGGTGTGACCTCCACCAGGTCCCCCGGGGCGATCGGATTGTAGCTGCGCTGGGCTTCCTTGAGCTTCTTCCCCTTGATCCTGCACTGCAGACGCGTCTCTCCCGCCAGGACCATGTAGATCGAGTTGATCCCGTAGAGCACCTCCGCTTCCAAGGACACCGGCTCGGGCGTCACAGTCCGCCCCGCAGCTCGAGGTCGAACTGCCCGGCGAACCACTGGTAACGCTCTTCCAGCGGGAGCGGCCCGGTGACATACAGGGCATCAGGGCCTTCGGCACATCCCTGCAGCGGGCGCTCCTTCAGGAGGCGCACGGCCTGTCGCGTCACCCCCTCCCGGGAATCCACGAGAGCGATGCCCTCGGCGTCCAACAGTGACCGGAACTCGGGCTCGAGATGGAGAAAATGGGTGCATCCGAGAACGAGCGCATCGATCCCTTCCGCAAGGAAACGGTCCACCTCCCCGCGGACTCTTTGTTCTCGTTCGTGCGCTCCTGCCCGGTAGAGCCCCTTCTCCACGAACTCCACCAGCACGGAGGAGGAGAGACTTACCACGTCGCAGCCCGAGGCGTGCTGGAGGATCAGGTTTCGCAGGTATTCCCCCTCCGCGGTCTGGCGTGTCGCAAGAACTCCCACGCGCTTTCGCCGGGAAAGAGATGCGGCCGGCTTGACTGCCGGGACGACCCCGACGAACGGCACGGGAAACCGCGCGCGCAGGTCCTGGAGGGCGACGACCGACATCGTGTTGCAGGCGACGACGACCAATCCCGGATGTTCCCGGTTGATCAGCCTTTCCGCGAGCGAGAGGGCGGCCGCGACGATCGCCGCTCGATCCTTTTCACCGTAGGGGAAGTTTTCCCGGTCGGCGACGTAGACAAGACGCCGGCCAGGGAGAAGCCTCCGCGCGTGCGCGAGATATGGCAGACCGCCGACGCCCGAGTCAAGGAAGGCGACCGGCTCAGGAGTCATTTCCGAAGAGCTTGTCGATTTTCCGCTTCGCGTTCTGACTGGCGTCAGGCTGAGCTGCGCCCTTCGCGCCGGGAGTCGACTGGCGGAAGGAGAAGAATGTGCAGAAGTTGGCCCTGTCCTTGTCCCTGACCATCTCATCGATCGATTCCGAGCAGTCCCAGTGCGCACCGGGGCTGTAGAACCTGCAGTTCAGGCAGATCTTCAGGTCCTTGCCGCACGCAGCGCAATACGAGGAACGGTACACTTCGCGGGGGTTCTCGACGGCCGCGCCGCAGAAATGACACGCCTGCATGTCGGACAGTATATTCCGGATCCGCCCGAGTCAGCAAGGCGCCGCCGAAGGCGGATTTTGCGCTGCCGGAGGCGCATATGACGCCGCCGGAAGCGGATTGCGCGCCCCGCCCCAAACGAGTAGTGTTCCAGGGTATGTTCGTTCCTCGCCAGTGCGCGGAAAACGGCTGCAACCGACCGGCCCTGTCCGGTTCCTCACGCTGTATCGTGCACACCCCTGCCGCGGCTCAACATGTTGCAGGCCTTCTTCGTCGAAAGGACGGAGAAATCATTCTCCGCGATCTCGACCTTCCAGGAATCCGCATCGCAGATGCCGACCTCTCTGGTGCGGACGTTTCGGGATGCCGGCTGACCGCCGCGACTTTCGTACGCGTGAAACTCTCCTCGGCCCACATCCATCTCTCGTTCCTCGATCGGGCGACATTCGAAGACTGCGATTTCTCGGAAGCAGTCATGCAGAACTCGGTCTTCGCCGGCTCCCGGCTGCGGGGATGCTCCTTCCAGGACTCCGAGATCGTCCAGGTCAATTTCCTCGGCATACAGGGCGAGCGCATCCGATTCGACCATTCGAACCTGTACGGGTCCCGGTTCATCGGGGCCGTGCTGGAATCGGTCAGCATGCGTGACTGCAATCTCACGCGAGCGTTTTTCGACACCCCGCACCGCGACATGGTTGATTTCCACTCCTCTAATACGAACGAGGCGGTGTTCCAGGAGCAGCCGGGGTGAGGTTCTTTTCACTCTTTTCCCGGCTTGGTTTCTCGAACACCTATCTCGTTGGTCCCGACGACGGCGGAGATGCCGTGCTCGTGGACCCGGGCGTCTTCGATGCTCCTCTGCTCCAGGCCGTGGAAGAGCATCGCCTCTACGTGCGCTCCATCCTTATCACGCACGCGCACAACGCGCACATCAACGGAATTCGTTCCCTGCTGAAGGTCTACAATGCCGAAATCTTCGCGAACCAACCCAGCGTGCTGGAATTTCCCGCGCACCACGTGCAGGAAGGAGACATCCTCCAGCTGGGCGAGTTCAAGGTCCGGGTCATAGAGACTCCCGGGCACTCGATCGACTCGCTGTGCTTCATGATCGATCATATCGTCTTTACGGGCGACACGCTCTCCGCCGGGGGAACGGGGACGACCCGTGACGGCTACGCGCGCGGCCTTCTGCTGGAATCGGTGCGGCGGAAGCTTCTGCCTCTTGGCGATGAAGTGTTGATATTCCCCGGCCACGGCCCGCCGACAAAAGTGGGGATCGAGAAGCTCTACAATCCGCTGCTCGGGGAGAAGCTCTGAAGCTGCCGGATCGCGCTGCGAAACCTGTCCGGCAGCGGTGAGAGAAAAGTGCGAAGACCGGTTTCTCCGGGCAGCAGAATGGAGAGACTCCGGGCGTGGAGCATGAGCGTCGCCGCGGGGAACCGTTCGTCTGTGCGGCCGTAGAGCGGGTCACCGAGAATCGGTGTCCCCAGCCGCCGCATGTGCACCCTCAATTGGTGAGTCCGCCCAGTGCGCGGTGCCAGGACGACAAGCGCGTAGGTGTCCTCCGGCGCACCTGGGGTATGGTAGGTTCGAATCACCCTGTAGACGGTGAGGGCGCTTCTTCCTCCTTTCGCTGCCCAGGTGAAACGCTTCCTGTCACGGGGATCTCTCGCAAGCCTGTCATCCACCCTGCCCGAGGGACCGGCCGGGACGCCGAGCGTGACCGCGAGGTAGCGTTTCCGCACCGCGCGATCATGGAACTGTCGGGCGAGAAACGCATGCGCCACGGGGTTTTTCGCGGCGATGATTACTCCCGAAGTGTCCTTGTCGAGGCGGTGGACGATGCCCGGCCGGGAATCCTCCGCTGGAAACCGCTCCGAAATCCCGCGGCAGTGGAAGAGCAGCGCGTTCAACATGGTGCCCGACTGGTTTCCGCTCCC
>JBEKXR010000059.1:0-12421 GCA_049511935.1 Spirochaetia bacterium
GTCTACATTTCGCACAAGCTGAAGGAAGTGAAAGCGGTCTGCGATCGCGTCGTCATCCTGCGTGATGGTTTGCTCATCGACGACAGACCGATCACCGAGATCACGCTGCCCGAGATGGCCGAGAGGATGGTCGGTCGGGCGCTCAACCAGATCTTCCCGCCGAAGAACCAGCCGGATGAGAGGGTTGCGCTCGAGGTGAAGGGCGTGACGGTGCCGGGTGTGCTCTCGGACATCAGCTTCCAGGTCCACAGGGGCGAGGTGCTCGGCTTCGCTGGCCTTATGGGAGCGGGGCGGACCGAGATCGCCGAGACCCTGATCGGGATACGGAAACCTGTCGCGGGCGAAATCACCTTGGAGGGGCAGAGGGTCGACGTTCGCGGAACACGAGACGCGGTGCGACACGGGCTGAGCTACCTCTCAGAGGACCGGCAGGGGAGCGGCGTCATTACCGGGTTCACGGTGACGCAGAACACCACGCTTGTCTCGCTCCCCCGCTACAGCGGGGCTGCCTTCGGACTCATCGCCAAGAAAAAGGAGAGAGAGGCGGCGGGGCGGTACCAGAAGATGTTCAACATCAAGACCCCTTCGCTGGACACCCGCCTTGAGTACCTGAGCGGAGGGAACCAGCAGAAGGTCTCGCTGTCCAAGAGTATTGACACGCTGCCGAAGATCCTGATTGCCGACGAGCCGACCCGGGGGATAGACGTGTTGGCCAAGACGGAGATCTACCAACTCATCCATTCCCTCGCCGCGCAGGGCATTGCCTGCCTTTTCATCTCCTCAGAGCTGGAGGAAGTTATCGGGATGTGCCATCGCGTGATCGTCATGAAGGACGGCAAGATTACGGGAATCCTCGAGGGCGATCAGATCAACGAGGCGGAGATCATGTTCTATGCGACCGGAATCAGGGAGACGAGGGGCTGAAATGGCAGTGTTTGTCCAGAGGATACGCAGAGTAGACTTCCAGAAGTACGGTGCTGTTTTCGCGCTGATCGTCCTGTTCGCGCTCTCCGCGATTCTGAGCCCGTACTTCCTGCAGTACCAGAATCTGGTCAACATCCTGCGCCAGGTTTCCTACACGGGAATCATCGCCCTTGGGATGACCTTCATCATCATCGCAGGGGGAATCGATCTCTCCGTCGGCTCCATGGTCGCAATTGTGGGAGCGATCCTCGTCGTCGCCATCAACTGGCTGCTCCCGGTCTTTCAGAGCGAGCTGCTGGTGATTCTGGCCGTTGCCGCTCTCGCCCTGATCCTCGGGTTCGCGGGCGGCGCCATGAACGGCGTCATGGTGACCAAGGGCAGGATTGCGCCCTTCATCGTGACGCTGGGCACCATGGCGATCTTCAGGTCGCTGACCCTGTACTTCGGCAACGCCGGCGAGTTCCGCTCGAAAAGCGAGATGTTCGGCAACTTGGGCATGGGGAGTTACCTTTACATGCCTATTCCGGTCTGGGTCATGCTGGTTCTCGCAGTGCTGATGAACGCCGCGCTGAACAACACCCGCTACGGTCGTTACATCTGCGCGGTGGGCTCGAACTCGCGTGTGGCGATGTTCTCCGCGATCAGTGTCGACAGGGTGCGGTTCTTCACCTACGTCATCACCGGCGTGGTCGTCGGCGTCTCGTCATTTCTCCTGACCGCACGGTTCAACGCGGTCAGCTCGACGAACGTCGGCATGGGCTTCGAGCTTGACGCGATCGCGGCGGTGATCGTCGGAGGGACCACGTTGTCGGGCGGGAGGGGTACGATCTGGGGAACCATCATCGGCGCGGTCATCCTCGGCATCATCAACAACATGCTCAACATGATCGGCATTTCTCCATACCTGCAGGGGACCGTCAAGGGCCTCGTCATCATCGGCGCCGTGTATATACAGCGACAACGGGCATGAATCCTGGATTTCGATGCTGCCGTCCGAGGAATGAATGGTCCTGGGAAACCCCCGTGCACCAATCCCCAGGGCGGCAGCCGCGATTGCGCGGCGAGAGCCCCGAGCGCCGATTCGAGTTCTTCCTACCCTTTTCATGCAAGGGCTTCTATCTCTGCCCCTCTACGAGCAGCTCCTTGTACAGGAGGAACACCACGAGGAGCACGATGAGCACGAGGGCGGCTGGGAGCGTGAGGTCTAGGCCGCTCACGCCCAGCACGTTGCCGAAGAGGATGTGGCTCAGGTCCACGGCGCAGGTGCGGATTGGGCTGATGAGGATGGCTCCCAGTGAGAAGGCCGCGGCGAAGAGGATCCCGATTGCCGAGTCCTCCTTCAGCCTACCGCGCCGGGAGAAAAACCCGATGCCGGGGGCCACCGCAACGGCCGCGGCCAGGCCACCGACGAGCAGGTTGCCCTTCACGAGGTACGCCACGGCCACGCCGGGGAGACGGCGCAGGCAAACTTCCGGTCAGTAGGTGCAGGAGCGCGCGATTCTGGCGTAGTGGAGGAGATTCTCGCGGGGCATATGGAAGAAGTGATCGCTTGCGCTCATGACGTAGCCGCCATTGCGGCCGAAGGCGGAGAAAAGGTGCTCGACCTCTGAGGTGATCGCCTCCTTCAAGGCACCCCCGAGGATACTGTTCTGGTCCAGGCCGCCAACGAGCGCCAGTCGTCCGCCGAGAGTCGCCTTGACCGCGGCGCGGTCCGGAGGGGCGATATCGCCCCCCATGCCCGGCGGAGAGAGGGTCTCCGAAACATCGCAGCCGTTGCGGAGGAGAAGGGGAATAATCGCTTTCATTCCTCCGCAGGTATGATAGACGACACGGTGGCCCACATCATGGAGCGCGTCGTGGATTCTCCTGTCGCAGGGAAGACAAAAGGTCTCGTGGAGCGTTGGTGAGATGACCGTTGAGGAGGCCGCGCCGCCGCCGGTCTCCACCAGATCGACGGCCGCGCCTCTCATGTGGTCGTGGATGAACGCGAGCTTCTTCTCCAAAAGTACTTCGAGAAAGTGGTTGACCCATTCGGGCTTGTCGAATGTCGCCATGATGAGGTTCTCGGTTCCATACAACTCGCACGCATCCTGCCAGCAGCCGCCCTGGTGGCCGATGATGAACATGCGCAGAATCCCTGCGTCACCGAGGGCGTCGTGATCTCGCCTGAGCGCGTCTTTGTCCAGGCCGATGCGCGGAGAGTGCGCAGCGAGGAGATCCACCTCGCTGTCGTTCTTGACGAGGTGCTCCGTGATCCAGCTCGTGTATTGGTTTGATTCCGTCTCGAAGGACAGTTCCCCGTCCGGAGTCTCGATCTCGTACCGCGTGCGGCCCGGCGCCGACGCGGAGCTTCTCACCCTCCAGGACGGAGTCGGGGGAGTCACGAACGGGTTGCGGGTGATCGCGGCATCCAATCCCACGTCGTGGAATGCTTCGATGTCGGTCATTCCTCCCATGAAGGTCCTCAAGTGGTAGTCCTGCCATTGGTGGATCGTGGCCGGAAGCCGGTCCGGTCTGCCACCGGATAGCGCGATGAGCATCCTCTCTTTCGAAGTCACGACGTCTCTCCCTTTCTGGCCGGTTTCACTCCGTCGTCGGCTCCCGCGCGCCACCGACGATGCGGTCCCCCGAGCAAGGTCGAGCACGTCGTGAAGAAAACGATCGACGCTGCGGCGTCAGGAGGCGGATTCATCCTGAGCACCTGCAACGCGCTCATTGAGGCCGTGCCGCCTGCCAACGCCATCGCGATGTACGAAACTGCGCATCGCAATGGCGTATTCGGCAGAGGCCTGCGTTGATGGCACGAGCACGATTCCGCCCAGCCAGAGCCCGCAATCCGAACACGACTTCTACTCTGCCTCTCGGGGGCAACCGGGAGGCAGGACGGCGTGGGCACGGCCCTCGGGGACCAACATGGAGCGATTCTATCCCAAAAGTCCTGGTATTGCAGGTTCCGGCAGGAGTGGTAGAATGATGCCGCGTTGTGGCAGAAGGGAGGTGCGAATTCAAGCAGAGGGAGAAACACGGGAAATCAGGCAACGAATCGGAAAAGAATGGAGGAAATGAGAAATGAAAAGAGTGTTTCTCGTCATGCTGGGACTGGTGATGGTCGCGGGCATTCTTTTCGCCGGTGCGCAGGGAGAAGCCGCCAAGGTCCACATCAAGTGGGCCCACTACTTCGATCCCCTGCAAAGCCCGGCTGCCCAGGCCAACGCGAATTGGCTGAAGAAGGTCATCGCCGACTTCGAGAAGGAGAATCCGAACATCAAGGTCGATCCCGAGCTGTTCCAGTGGGACCAGATCGACAACCGCTCCATCCTCGACTTCCAGGCCGGTGTCAAGCACGACGTGATCTTCGGCTCGCCGCAGCTGATGGCCAAGCACTTCAGCATCGGTGACTATCTGGACATCGCCCCGTACATCGCCAAGTGGTCGGACGCGGAGAAGAAGGACTTCAGCTGGAGCCCTGTATGGGCATCCGCCAAAAATGGCGACAAGCAGTACGGCATCCCCACCGGCGTGCACACCCGGGCCCTCGTCGTGCGCCGCGACCTGTTCAAGCAGATCGGCGTCGACCCGGACAAGGGCGAGATGAGCTGGGATGATATGGTGGAGATCGCCCAGAAGCTGACCAAGGACGGGATGTACGGTCTGGGCAACTTCTTCGGCGCTTCGCGAGCCACGATCGAGTTGGTGTTCGGGCCCCTGATCTGGCACTTCGGCGGTGAGCTGTGGGACCCGCAGACAAAGAAGGCCACCTTCGCCAGCACGGCCGGCGTGCAGGCCGTCCAGCTCGCGTACGACACGGTCTTCAAATACAAGATCACCCCCGAAAGCGCCGTCGGCGGCGCCTACGAGGACGGCGTCTTCAAGCCGTTCATGGAAGGCAAGGCGGCCATGGCATGGGGGTGGGGGAGCTACTGGATCCAGGCCCTCGAGGACAAGGGCATGATCAAGAGCTGCTTTCCTCCCAGCAAGGACTGCACCCCGGGAACGGCAGGCGTGTTCGTCACGCCGACCAAGCCGAAGGCCCAGTTCACCAACGCCTGGACGATTTCCGTCCACAAGCTGAGCGAGCACCCCGCCGAGTCCTTCAAGCTGATCGAGTACGTGCTCAAGGCCGACAACCTGGCCGTCTTCGGGGACGCCGGCATCCCGGCGCGGCTCTCCACGTGGAGCAAACCCGAGATGCAGTCAGCGTTCTGGCAAACCTGGCTTACAGCCGCCAAGAACGGACGGGGCATGCCGGCCACGGTCTACTATCCTGAGCTGGCGGATGCGATCTCGGCCGCCTTCCAGCAGATCATCGCCAACAACGCGCCCATCGCCGAGACGCTGCAGAAGGCGGAAGACGAGTGGAATGGAAAGTACGCCGGCAAGTAGCGCGACTGCCGGCCGCGTGAGCGGAGAAAGGGGGAGCCCTGCGGCCTTCTGGAGCCGCACCAGGCTCCCCTATCTCCTGCTCGCCCCGACGGTGCTCGTCGTCTTTGCTTTCCTGATCTGGCCGATCCTGTCGCTGCTGTTCTTCAGCACGCAGAGCACGCCCATCGGCGACAAGCCGACATTCGTCGGCACGGGCAACTTCGGCCTGCTGTTCGCAGAGGCGCACTTCCAGGGGAACCTCGTGGCGTCCCTGGAGTACCTGGGCGGCGTGCTCGTGCTCTCCGTCCCGCTGGCCTACTTCGCGGCCGTGCTGATCAGCAGCAGGGGCGGCACGGCCGGGATTTTCCGCACGCTCTTCCTTCTGCCCTGGGTGACCGCCCCGGTTGTCAGCGCCATCCTCTTTCGGACGATGGTGGACGCGGACGGTCCGGTGCCCACGGTCCTGGCGGCGATGACTGGGAAGGAATGGCTTTTTCTGGTCCGGTCCAACCTGTCGATCCTGACGGTGATCCTGCACAGCGCGTGGAGGTCCTTCCCCCTGGAGATGCTCCTCATTGCCGCGGGCCTGGCAACGATCCCCATGGAGTTGTACGAATCGGCACGGGTGGATGGCGCCAGCGAGTGGACCCAGTTCCGCTACATCACCTTCCCCCTCACCCGCCGGCAGCTCTTCATTGCCGTCCTCCTGATCACGATTTTCACGCTGCAGGACTCGGAATCGATCTTCGCCATTACGCGCGGTGGACCGGGCTACGCCACGGAGACAGTCGGTGTGCGGCTGTTCAAGGAAGCGTTCATCTACTCCAACATGGGGATCTCCTCCGCGATCGGCGTGATCCTGATCCTCCTCTGCATCGTTTTTCTCGCCCTGTACCTGCGCATTCTGGGACGGGGTCAGGCGCAATGAAAACGCGCTACAGCCTGAGCTGGGTCGCCATCGGGATCATCTCCCTGATCGTCCTCGGACCCTTCCTGTGGGGATTGAAAACGTCCCTCATGGCTCCCCTCAACATCGGCCTGCTGTCCTCCGGCCGGATCCACCTGGACAATTATCGCTATATCCTGTCGCGCCCCGAGCTGGGGCGCTACATCCTGAACAGCATCAAGGTGGCCGCTGCAACGGTGGCAATCGTCCTGCCCATGGCAGTCGCCGGCGGTTACGCTCTTGCCCGCTACGATTTTCCCGGGAAGAAGCTGAGCGTCCTGCTCATCATCCTTCCGCTCGTGCCCGCCATCTCCGTGCTCGTGCCGATGATCATCTACCTGCGCCGCATCGGATTGTTCAACACGCTGGCTGGCGTCGTTCTGGCCAACATCGTGTTCAACACGCCGTTCGTCGTCTGGATGGTGCGGGGGTTCATCGCCCAGATCCCGCGCGAGATCGAGGAAGCTGCGGAGATGGATGGCTGCTCGCCACTGGGGGCGCTCGCCCGTGTCATCATACCGCTCTCCGTGCCGGGCCTTATCGCCAGCGGCATCTTCGTTCTGATCGGCACCTGGAACAACTACCTCTACGCCTTTGCGTTCACCACCTCACCCGACCTGCGAGTGCTCCCCCAGGGCATGCTGGCCTTCATCGGCTCCTGGGGGACGAACTACGGCGGGCTGAATGCGGCAGCCCTCGTGGCCATGCTGCCGCCGATGATCCTGTTCCTGATTTTCCAGAAGTGGTTCATCCAGGGCATGCTGGCCGGCTCGTCGAGATAGGACCTCATGACCAGGACAGTCGTTCACATGATCGGTCAAGCCCACCTCGATCCGGTGTGGCTGTGGCGCTGGACCGAGGGCCGGGCCGAGGCGCTCGCCACGAGCAGGTCCGCGGCGGACCGGCTTCGCGAGTACCCGGACTTCCACTTCACCAGGGGCGAGGCGCAGGTCTATCAGTGGATCGAGCAGGAGGACGGCGAGCTTTTCGCCGAGATCGTCAGGCTCATCCGCGAAAGCCGTTGGCACGTGGTCAACGGCATGATCGTCCAACCGGACCTCAACCTTCCGCAGGGAGAAGCCATCGTTCGTCAGGTACTCCTGGGCAAGGCCTTCATGCGGGAGCGGCTGGGCATCGAGCCGACCGTGGCGTACTCCGTGGACAGCTTCGGTCACCCCGGCACGCTGCCGCAAATCCTCAGGAAGTGCGGTTTCGACAGCTACGTCTTTATGCGGCCCGGCAGCCATGAGAAAGAGCTGCCCGCCGAGACCTTCTGGTGGCGGGGGCCTGACGGCGGCCGGGTCCTGGCCTTCCGCATCCAGGCTGCCTACCAGACCCCGGACCTGGACCTGACCGGGCACATCGAGGCTGCCGTCCGGGCCAGGCCGCCGCAGCTCTCCCACACCATGTGCTTCTTCGGGTTGGGGGATCACGGGGGAGGCCCCACCAGGAGGCAGATCGAGAACGTCCAGGCCATCGGCCGGTCCCGCGTTGACTTGGAAATCCGGTTCAGCTCACCCCAGATTTTTTTCAATGCCATTGCGGCGGAAGCGGAAGGTCTCCCCACAGTCGCAGAGGAGCTTCACTGTCACGCGGTTGGATGCTATTCGGCTAACAGCGCGCTGAAACGGCTCTACCGGCAGGCTGAATGCGGGCTGCTGATAGCGGAGCGGATGGCCGCCCTGGCCGCGATCTGGATCGGCCGGCCTGCCCCGCTTGGACTGCTCAACGACCTATGGCACGATCTCTCCTTCAACCAGTTTCACGATACGCTCTGCGGCACCACGATCAAGCAGGCGGCGGATGAGGCAATCATGGCTCTAGGCCGGATCGCGCTTTCTTCCCGGCAGATCACGGACGACGCCTGCCGAACGATCGCCTCTCGCATCGACACCTCGGGTCCCGGCGGCGTGGTCGTGCTGTTCAACCCCGGCTCCGAGACTGTCGCGCAGTACGTGGAATACGAGCCCTGGACGGGCTGGCTGCCGTGGGAAGCCGGCGGGTGGGGTCTTGCCGATGAGCAGGGGCAGGCGGTTGCCTGCCAGTCAATCGAGACTCACGAGGCGGTCACCTCCGAAGCAGTCTCGCTTGCCCGGATCGTTTTCCCAGCCGAGGTGCCCCCCATGGGCTACCGGGTGTACACGTTCGCCCCCCATGCGCCTCAACCGGACATCCCTGCCGGAGTGCAGGTGCTCGCCGACGGGCTTGAAAACGAACGCCTCATCGTGCGGGTCGATCCCGCCAGAGGAACAATCGTCTCGTGCGTGGACAAGGCCAGCGGAGTGGAGTTCGTCGGGCCGGGCGGCTGGAACTCGGCCCAGGTGCTGGAGGACACGAGCGACACGTGGTCCCACGGCGTGGCAGGATTCGATCACGCCGTTGGGGTTTTCGCGGAAGCCCGCATCAGCGTTTCTGAGTCAGGGCCGCTGCAGGCGTCGCTCCTGGTGGAGCGCAGCTACGAGGGCAGCACCTGGACACAGCAGATACTATTGAGGAAGGGGGCGGCTGAGCTTCTCCTCCGCAACTGGCTCTCCTGGCAGGGCCGATGGCGGATGCTGAAGCTGGCGTTTGACGTGCTCACGGATGCCCCCGAGGCAACGTACGACATCCCCTTTGGATGGTGTCACCGCCCGTGCGACGGGCACGAGGTGCCGGTGCAGATGTGGATGGACGTGAGCGGACCCGGCCGAGCGAGGGGAAGTGGTGGTGGGGTGATCGGCCTTGCGATCATCAACGATGGCAAGTATGGCTGCGACGCCGCGGGCAGCACGATGCGGCTGACGGTCCTGCGCTGCCCACCGTATGCCTACCACAAGCCGCACCGCATCGGCAGCCATCGACGCTACGACTGGATGGACCAGGGCGCGCAGGAGTTCGAACTACTCCTGTGCCCCCACGTAGGGGATTGGCGTGACGCCGGCGTCGTCAGCCGAGCGCGCCTTTTCAATATGCCCCTCGTGCCCATCACGATGCACAGCCACTCCGGCAAGCGGCCCCTGGCTGATTCCCTGCTTCAAGTGCCCTCCTCAGAGATCGAAATGACAGCCCTCAAGCCGGCGCAGGACGGCGATGGCTACATCCTGCGGCTGTCCGATCGGCATGGCCGAGGCGGAAGCGCGGAGTTGTGCTGGGCAGGTGAGCGTTTCCCCGTCGAGGTTGCGCCTTTCGAGGTTGCTACCTTCCGCCTCGGCCTGCCTGCAGGCGCAGCGAGGTGGCAGATGACGGCGTGCGACATGCTGGAGCGACCGCTCTGAGGCACTCGTCGACCCGGCGCGGTGGATGCAAGTCGCTGCTCGAATGGCGGGCGCCCTAGTCTTCCACGTCGTTCGCGGTTAGATTGACGTCGACCCCGGTCCCGTCAAAGTCAGTGTGCGCCGTCTCCTTGCCGTCCAGCGTGATGGTGGCGGACTTATGAACCCGCCTGGTGGCGCCGTCTGCCAGAGTTATCGGGAAGCCCACATTGGGCTGTAACAGCCCCCGCCAATCGGGAGGGGCTATGAGAGAGCTACAGGAGCCAGGCGGCTATCGGTAGAGGCCCTGGAGAAGGCCAGGCGCGTTCACCAAGCGTACGGCCAGGAGTGGAGCGCGGGCCACCTGCGGGGGCTTTCGACAACCTGGAGAACTATCAGGATTTCAGGGTTCCTATCTCTCTCCTCAATACTGGCTTGCGGTCCCGAAGCCCGCGCAGCCCCATCTGTTGGCCCATATTGTTTCGCTTCCTCATTCTCGTCCCGATATGTTCTTGCTGAAGATCACTCAACTTGCCCGTGATGGGCTGCAACCGCACGCCGGGCGAGCTCGTCCCGCCAGTCGCTTGCTATGCCCAGACAACACCCTTATAGTAGTTCTATCGTTTACATCAAGGATGTGGGCGAGTATGTCTCCCTGTTCACGCAGTACAGCGAGAAGCTCGCAGCGGAGCGGGCGAACATGGTGAAAATCGGACAGGAGAAGGGCAAGAAGGAGGCAAGGAAACGCGACAACGACGTGGTATTTCGCTCATGAATCAGACCCTCGCCCTCGGCCTGAACCTTCGATTCTCCACGCATGCGGCCCTGTCGCTGCGGCGATTCGTGGCAGGCAAGCTGTACCTTTTCATGAAGGAGCAGTACATCACCCGGCGCGATGATCCTGCCTGGACCGGGTTTCTCACCCGGTTCGACGATCTGTTGGTGAGCTTCGAACAATCGGTCGCTCCTCCTCATGATCACCGACGAGAGCTCTCCCTCGACCGGCATTTTCGTCACCATCACGACTGGGCCAGCCGGCTTCAAGCCTCCACAGGACCTGAAACTCGTAATGGCCGTGACAGGCCCCGCGGATTGGAGGATCGAGTCTCGCGCGCTGAGCTCTACTGCGGGATTGTTCCCCGGTCCAGCGCAGATACACTAACGCGCGGCCCCGCTGCCTTCTCCGTCGGCGCTGGCCCATGACCCCGCGGGAAAAGGTCCTGTCGATCCTCGAGAGGAGAAACCCGGACGGTCCCGGCTACTGGACGGGAAACCCGCACGAGGACACATACAGGATCTACCTTGAGCGGATCGGAGGAACCCGCAAGGAGGACCTTTTCCAGTTCCTCGGCGACGATTGTCGCTGGATCCCCGCCGATCCCGGGTACAAGCATCCGAAGGGCGCACCGATCTTCGATCCCTACGGCGGCGCTCCCCGACAGAGCCTCAACCAGCCCGGCTGCTTCGCGCAGTGCGAATCTGTCGCCGAGGTGGAGAGCTACCCTTGGCCTGATCCCGGATTCCTGGATTTCACCGACGTCATCGCCGAGATCGATGCGCATCCTGGCATGGCGGTGCTCACCGGTATGTGGTCGCCCTTCTTTCACCACGTCGCGGACTTCTTCGGCATGGACAACTACTTCATCAAGATGTACACACATCCCGCCGTGGTCGAGGCCGTCACGGAAAGGGTCGTCGACTTTTTCGTCGAGGCGAACGACAGGCTCTTCACCGTGCTGGGGGCGAAGGCAGACACCTTTTTCTTCGGAAACGACTTCGGCACCCAGCGCGACCTGATCCTTTCGCCCGAGGCATTCCGCCGCTTCCTGCTTCCCTCGATGAAGCGGCTCATCGATGGGGCGCGGCGGTTCGGGAAGAAGGTCATCCTGCACTCCTGCGGCTCCATCGCGCGGGTGATCCCGACCTTGATCGACGCCGGGATCGACGGCCTGCATCCTCTTCAGGCCATGGCCTTTTCCATGGACGCAGAATACCTTGCGTGCAACTTCCGCGATCATCTCGCCTTCGTCGGTGGGGTCGATACCCAGGACCTGCTCATCAGGATGACCCCGGCCGAGATCAAGGGTGAGGTGCGGAGGCTCCGCCGCCTGTTCGGCAGCAACTATATCGTCAGCCCCAGCCATGAAGCGATCCTGCCCAACGTGCCGTTTGAGAACATCATCGCAATGGCGGAAGCGGCCGGGGAGTAGGAAATTGGGCTTGCCATTGCGATCTATTTGTAACATTGTCATTGACACACGATTGCATTCGTGGACAGAGGATCCTCCATGGGAGCGAGCACGCCGAAGGGCCGCGTGAGCTGACCCCAGATGCCGAGCGGCTGGTTCATGGGAGCGTGGGCGCCGCGAGGTGCGCCGGCCGTCAGGCCATAGGTTGATTCGCCGCTACGGTCTGTACTCCTCGCGATCGCGTGGCACATGGTCTCGTAAACCCCATCTCCTCCGATTGGCTCCTGAGGGCTGGAAGGAGCAGCACCCGCACATGGAGCTCGTCGCAGATGTCATCATCAACTCCTCCTCGGCCCAGGCGCCAGGGGCTCAGTCAATCACTTCCTTCGGGTCGAAGTTCAACCAGACCCACGCGCCCTTCCCTGTGCTTGAAAGCGAGAAGAAGATTCGCGCGCGGTAGGAATCCGTGCTGCGCGAGAAGGCTGTCACGCCGAGGGGGGATCACCGCGAGGGAAAGCGGTCCCTCGATTCCCTGCCGCTCATCCATCCGCCACTGTCACGTGAACGCCGTGCCTCTCGAGATCGCTCAGGATCGTTTTGTCAATCGAGGAGTCGGTGACCAGCATTCCCATGTCCTCGATGCCCCCGACGAAGGAGGCCTTAATCTTTCCCAGCTTCGAGCTGTCCGCAACGATGATGAGCTGTGGGGCGAAGTGCACTAGCACGCGATCGAGGATGGCTTCTGGGAGGAACTCGTTGGTCAACCCTCG
>JBEKXR010000060.1:0-12179 GCA_049511935.1 Spirochaetia bacterium
ATCCATCAGGCGATCCATGGCAACTGGAGCGACCTGACCCAGGGCATGGTTCCCACCTTGAACTTCGTCATCTACTTCTAAGGGAGGCAGAAAATGAAGATGCGAAAACTACTGCCCCTGGTTCTCCTTGCGGTGGGGGCTCTGTTCCTGCTCTCGGGCTGCGATGCGATGCTCGATGCAATCTTCCCGACCAACCAGATCTATGTGGATGTCGCGATCAACAAGGCGAGCTACCCCAACGATTGGTTCAATACCTGGCACTTTGGCTCCTATCCTGGAACCGTTACCCTGCAGCTGTATGATGTGAAAAGTGGAAGCTTCACGACGGCAACCGGAAGTTGGATGAGCGTCGACTACAACTACATCCATTTTGCATTCGTTTTCACCAAGCTGAACGATGACACGTTTGAGTTGACGGCAAACTACCTGAGCGTGAACTATGGTCCCTCCGGACCCAACCCAATATTCTACGACCCGTCAGGAATACGCATGGGATTCCCTGTCAGTTCAGTGTCCATGCCATATAAGAACTCGGGGGATTCCACCGGTCACTCGGTCAATCTTTACATGTACTTCTACTGAGGCCTGAGCAGCGAGCTTTTTGTAAGCGCCCCAGCTAGGGCGCTTTTTTCAGGTGCGCGGCGGCGGAGGAGGCGGGGCGAACTCGACGGCAACCGCGGGCAACGCCAGCATGAAAGAACTCCCCCCGACCAGAGGCTGGTAATCGAGGGCTCCCCCATTCGCCATGGCGAGGTTGCGGGACAGGTAGAGTCCAAGCCCGCTTCCCCCCGTGCCTGAAAGTGAAGGCGTGAAAAGCCTGTGCCGCATGCTCTCGGCCACCCCGCCTGCCGAATCACGGACTTCAATGATCGCGCATTCGTCCTCAGCTCTCGCGACGATCCTGATCGTTCGGGATTCCTCGCTCGGCCGTCTACGGTAGCTCTCGGCGGCGTTCTGGATGAGATTCAGGATGATCTGCTCCACATCGAACCGACGCGCGCGGAATGTGACTCCTCCGCCAAGGTCCGCCTCGATAATGATCCCCTCTCCCCGCAGGGCGGCGCCAGCCCGGCGAACGGTTCCTGTGAAATCGCGGGCCGCATCGAGAGTGCAGGCCACCTCTCCCCCGTTCGATGAGATCCGCTCGAGAACTTCAATCGCGGAGCTCCGGGCCATGTTCGTGTGCTCCACGATCAGGCGCAGGCATTCGTCTTTCTCTCCGGGATCCTTCTGCGCGAGCCCGCGATGAGCGGCGAGCCTGACGAGAGACAGGATATTCTTGAACTCGTGCGCCGCAGCGAGGGCCAGGAAACCCGAGGTCGTTGTTCGTTCCTGCCCGACAAGCGCATTCTCGGCGGCAAGCAGTCGTGCGTAAAGGGAATGTGTCAACTCTTCCTTCCCCGTGAGCCCTGGCAGGCTTCCGCGCCAGGCCGTTCTCTCAGGGTATCCTTCCTGAAAAACGAGCCATCCCGTACAAAGCGAAAGGAGAAGCTCGGGCGCCGCGGCAAACGGCCCCCGGCCGATGGATTCGATGCCTCCGACTCCTTCGATTGCCGCGAGGCACAAACATAGAGAGCCGGCAATGAAAGCTGCGAGCGCTGACAGGGAGCGCTTCTTCCGCCAGATTTCGAACAGGACTCCGAGTGGAAATGCTGCGAGGAGCGTAATCCCGAAGGAACGAAGTGCCATGTAGGCGACGGAGTCCCCGTGGCCGAGGGCACGGGAGATCACCAGGGTGCAAACGAACGAGATGTTGGCGCCCGCCCACGACCCGAACAGTCTCCTGTTGGAGGCGCGGATGAGGAAGGAGCCGGCAGACCACAGAAGGGCGATGAGGATGAGGTCATGAATAGCTGAGCCGCGGGGCGGAAGGACATGGAGAGTGAGCATGATGAAAAATGCGGCAAGGAGAAGAGGGACCGAACGCCGCGCGCACAAAGGGGTACGCACGAGCACAAGGGCGGCCTGGGCAACGAGCAGGCTCGCGGCCGCCACGGCTGAAATCGAGACCACATTCTGCATGAGTAAATGGTATCGCAGTGGAGCGGAGAGGTCCACACCTCGTGTCGGGCCTTCGCGAATCATTTGGCCCGAGCTTTGTGCGGCTTAGCGCCCGAGGACGATGTCGATTCCCGTGAGGAGGAGATCGAGCTTGGCCGCGCTCAGCTTTCCTGCACGCTCCGTCAAGGCCGTTTTGTCGGTCGTGACGATCTGCGACACGTTTGCGACAGAGTCCTTCGGCAGTCACATGATGGAAATGGAAAGAATGAAAAAAGCGGGGAAGGCGAAAAGGAGGAAAGGCATCCTTCCCCGCGAGAAAACAGCCTTCTGTTTCAGCAAGCCCGCGGACTGCGGGCAATCCAGGGGCACCCGAAGCGCCGCAAAGGGTGTGCCGGCCGTGCCCCGCCCTACATCCAGCCGCCGTCACGTGAACCGGGCATGTCTCTCGGTCCCGGCCGCCTCCCCGGGAACCCGCGGGCGAATTGCTGCCTGATGTGCCTCATGTAGATCTGGAGATTGTCGGGACCCATGATCTGCTGCAGTTGGACCCGTGCTGCCAGAAAAGTCTTCTGTATGGAGGCGCGGACCTGGGACAGCTGATCGACCAGCCCGTTGACAGCCTGCATGTCGACGGTAGTGGCGACCATGGCCTTTTCGATCTGTGCCTGCAGCAGTCGAGCCTGGGCGGCGTCCTGCCGTATCGCCACCCGTGTCTTTGACTGGATGTCCATCACCTGGCTGACCTGAGAATCCGTCAAGCCGAGCTGCTGAAGCATTCTTTTCTCGGGAGCCTGCGGGGCTTGCGCGAAAAGCGCAAGGGGAATCACGATCAGAAGGGCCGTCAAGGCAATTCGTTTCATCGTTGAACCTCCGTTCATGCATTCAAGACTAATGTGTCGGGCGTCGGAATCCCATGAACGCGGGATGAAAGGCGGAGAAAGATGTGTTATATAACGAGCCGAAGGAGGTCGCACAGATGTACACGGCCACCATGATGTACCACTTCAAGGATGAAGCCTTCGATCTGGCGTGCGAGGTCTGGAAGAACGAGATCCTCGACCATGCCAGGTCCCAGAAGGGATTCGTCAGGATGCAGTTTCTCACCGCACGCCCGAAAGCCCTTGCCATCGGCACATGGGAAGACAATCGTCACGCGCGGGCATTCATGGAAACGGGCGTGTTCAAGACGCTGATGGGGAGGCTGCAGGCCATGGTTGCCGAACAGCCTCAGCAGACGATCTGGGATTTGAAGTACTTCGCGTCAAGGTCGAGCCAGGGCTGAAACAAATACCTGTTGACAATTATTGACCCTCCGATGTTACTATTGGCTATCTATGCATAGAGAGCCTATGCATAGATAGCCAACACACTTTAGGAGGGTCGATAATGCGGAACAAGCTTTTCATTTTGATCCTGTTGGGTTTCCTGACGATCGGACTGCCGATGACTGCCGCTGCTCTGGGGATGGACGTCGAGGCAAAGGCTGGCGCAGGCGTCGCCCTGGGCACGACGGACAACACCAGCGTCACTGGCGCGGCCCGCATGGCCGCGGGCGGCGGAGTGGGCATAGACCTGTACCTGCTCAACCTCGGGTCGATCGATCTCGGGGTGTCCGTGGGTGCGGAGTATTCGTACCTCACCTTCCACAGCACGTGGAGCAGCTACACTCAAGGACCTTACACGTCCGATCAAACTGCAGATTCCAACTACGGCTACCTGAATATCCCGATCGCCTTGGTGGGCCGTGTGCCTCTCACTCCATCGATCCAGGTTGTAGTCCGTGCCGGCGGGTTCATCGGGTATTTCCTCGGGGGTACATCAAACCTTAGCTATAATCCTCAGATTACGGGCGTATTTGTGAACGGGCCCCAGACGCTGGACACGAGCAACACCAATCAGTGGGAATATGGCTTGCACTTCACCGCGGGGACAGACATCGCCCTCGGCGGCAGCCTCATCATCGCTCCCGCACTTCAGTTCGACATGGGGCTCACCGACACCACGGTGAACAGTACGGCGGCTGGCAATTTCAAGGATACCTTCTGGTCGCTCACGCTGGTAGTGGGAATCAAATATCGGGTGATCTGACCGCGCGCACCGCGCGCATCGCGCAGGAACCATCGAGCCGCCCGGCATCGGGCGGCTTTTCATCTGGATCTACTTCTTCAGCTCGGCAAGAGGAATGGGGTGGGGATTGGACTCCTCTCCGTTGGCAGAGGCGAGCTCCTTGAGGAGCTCGCGCGCCTTCGCGCTCAGCTTGGTGGGGATCCGCACCACGATTTTGATGTACATGTCCCCCCGCCTTGTGGAGGAATGGAGCTCGGGGATACCTTCGCCCTTCAGGCGGAGGACCCGGCCATTCTGCGTGCCGGGGGGAATGCTCACCCGCACCGTCTTCTGGTCGAGGGTTGGAACGACGATGTCAGCCCCGAGGGCAGCCTGCGTCATCGAGATGGGAATCGCGCAGTACACGTCCTTGCCGTCCCGCTCGAAGCTCTCGTGCGGCTGCACCCTGAGGAACACGTACAGGTCACCGTCCTGCGCCCCGTTCGCTCCCGCGTCTCCCTGCCCGGCCAGGCTCAGGCGCTTGCCGTCTTCGATGCCGGCGGGGATCGTGATGGTAATCGTGCGCGACCTGCGGACCGTTCCGGCGCCACGGCACTCGGAGCACGGTTTCTCGATGATCTCACCTTCACCGTTGCAGGAGGGGCACGTGGAGGCGATAGAGAAGAACCCGGAGTTCCTTCGGACCTGGCCCGAGCCTCCGCAGGTGGGGCACAGCTTCCTGCCGCTGCCCTTGTCCGCGCCGGTTCCCTTGCAGACGTCACAGCGCTCCGCACGGGCGTAGGTGACTTCCTTCTTCACGCCGAAGGCAGCCTCGAGAAAGCTGATCTCCATGTCGTAGCGCAGGTCGGAGCCGCGCTGGCCGTAGCCCCGGCTCGACGAGCGCCTTCGGGACCCCCCGCCGCCGAAGAAGGAGTCGAAAATGCCGCTGACGTCGCCGAAGATGTCCTCAAATCCTTGGAAGATCGTGGAGAAATCCTGCGCCGTCGGCTGGCCCATGCCGTTCAGGCCTGCAAAGCCGTACTGGTCGTAGGTCGCGCGCTTGCGGTCATCGGCCAGTATCTCGTAGGCTTCGGTGGCCTCCTTGAACTTCTCTTCCGCTTCCTTGCTCCCCGGGTTTCGGTCGGGGTGATGCCTGATCGCGAGCTGGCGGTAGGCCTTCTTTATCTCTTCACGGCTGGCATTCTTCTGAACGCCCAGAACCTCGTAAAAGTCACGCTTGGCCATCTGTTACTCAACGACCTCGTAGTCCACGTCCTCGGCGCCCTCGCGGGAGCCCTGCTCCCCGCCGGCGCCCTTGCGGGGCTTCGCGCCCTTCTTCTCTCCGTTGCCGGAGTCGTTCCTGGGGTTGCCGGCCTGGGCAGATCGGGCTGAGGCGTCCTTGTAGACCTCCTCCGCAAGCGCATATGCGGCGCGCTGCAGCGCTTCCATTTTGGACCTGATCAGCCCGGGGTCTTCCGAGGCGAGGGCCGCGCGCAGCTCGGCCGCGGCGGTTTCCGCGGCCTGCCGGTCGGATTCGCTCACCTTCTCTCCCAAGTCGCGCAGGGACTTCTCCGTGGAGTACAGCAGGGAATCGGCCGCGTTGCTCGTCTCGGCCCGTTCTCGCTCTCTCCTGTCCTCCGCGGCGTGCGACTCGGCGTCACGCACCATCCGTTTGATCTCGTCTTCCGACAGGCCCGAGGAGCTTTCGATTCGGATCTTCTGCTCCTTGCCGGTTCCCAGGTCCTTTGCCGAGACGTGCACGATGCCGTTCGCATCGATGTCGAATGTGACCTCGATCTGGGGGATGCCGCGGGGGGCGGGAGGAATCCCCACGAGATCGAACCTCCCCAGGGTCCGGTTCTGCGCCGCCATCTCCCGCTCCCCCTGGAGCACGTGGATGGAGACCGCAGTCTGGCTGTCCGAAGCGGTGGAAAACGTCTGGCCTTTACGGGTGGGGATTGTCGTGTTGCGGTCGATGAGCTTGGTGAACACGCCGCCGAGAGTCTCGATGCCCAGGGACAGGGGGGTGACATCGAGGAGCAGAACGTCCTTGACCTCGCCGCCGAGGATGCCTCCCTGGATCGACGCGCCGACCGCCACGACCTCGTCCGGGTTGACTCCTTTGCTGCCGTCCTTGCCGAAGATGTTCCGCACAATCGCCTGCACCGCGGGTATCCGGGTGGAGCCTCCTACGAGGATGACGTGATCTATGTCCTTCGGGCCGAGGCCTGCGTCTCGCAGGGCCTGGAGGCAGGGACCGCGCGTCTTCTCGAACAGGTCTTCCAGGAGCTGCTCGAGCCGGGCGCGGCTGAGGGTCTGGTTGAGGTGCCTCGGCCCTCCGCTCTGATCGGCGGTGATGAAAGGCAGGTTGACCGACGTCGTCTGGGCGCTGGACAACTCGATCTTGGCCTTCTCTGCCGCTTCCTTGAGTCGCTGCAGCGCCATGCGGTCCCGCAGCAGGTCGATGCCGGTCTCCTTGCGGAACTCCCCCACGAGCCACTCGATGATCCGCTGGTCGAAATCGTCGCCGCCGAGGTGTGTATCGCCGTTGGTGGACTTCACCTCGAACACGCCGTCCCCGAGCTCCAGGATGGAAATGTCGAAGGTCCCGCCTCCCAGGTCGTACACCGCGATGGTCTCTTCCCGCCCGCCCTTGTCCAGGCCGTAGGCAAGGGCGGCCGCGGTGGGCTCGTTGACGATCCGCCTCACGTCGAGGCCCGCAATCCTCCCCGCGTCCTTGGTCGCCTGGCGCTGAGCATCGTTGAAATACGCGGGAACCGTGATGACGGCATCCGTCACCGTCTCCCCGAGATAGTCCTCCGCGGTCTTCTTCATCTTCTGGAGAATCGCCGCCGAGATCTCGGGAGGCGAATAGCGGGTGCCGCGGATCTCCACGCGCACGTCGTTGCCCGACTCCGTCACCTTGAACCCGACCCTGCTCGTCTCTGCCCGCACCTCGTCGAACCGGCGCCCCATGAAGCGCTTGATCGAGTACACGGTGTTCTCGGGATTCGTGATCATCTGGTTCTTCGCCGGCTGGCCGACGAGCCGCTCCTCCCGGTCTGTGAACGCGACGATGGAGGGTGTGGTCCGCTGACCTTCCGAGTTCTGGATGACGACGGGCTGGCCGCCTTCCATGATGGCCACGCAGGAGTTGGTCGTGCCGAGGTCGATCCCTATGATCTTGCCCATCCGGCCTTCCCCCTACCTCGCGCCGTCATCCGTGCTCTCCTTCGCGGCCCCGTCGGGGGGCGGAACCATGACTTTCACCCTCGCGGGCCGCAGCACGCGCTCGTGCAGGTAGTAACCCTTCTGGTAGTCCTCCACGACGGTGGGCTTGCTGCCGGCTGGCCCCTCCACGCGCAGAACCGCCTCGTGCCTGCTCGGATCGAATCCTTCACCGACCGAGGTGAAGCGTTTCAGCCCCCACCTGGTCTCGAGCATTTCGACGAACTGCTTTTCGATCATGCTGATGCCCTGCAGGAAGGTACCGAAGTCGCGGGACTCCTCCGCGGAGCGGATTGCGCGCTCGAAATCGTCGATGAGCCCAATGAGGTCGCTCAACAGCGAGGCATTGGCGTATCGCGCGGCATCTTCACGCTCGCGAAGCATCCGCTTGCGGAAATTCTCAAAGTCGGCCTGCTTTCGGAGCAGCTTGTCCTTCAGATCTGCAATTTCCTTCTCCAGCCCGACGATCCGGTCCTCCACGCTCGCACACGGGTCACCGTCGGGCGCACCCTCTGCGGCCGCGGAGCCCTGCTCGGGCTCGGGGCCGGACCTGTTCTGCGGCCCCTCGGATACTTCTTCCTGGTCCTTCTTCTTTGACATCAGTACCGCCTGGAGAGAAATTATTTATGGTAAAGGTAACAGCGCTCTTCGCGTCGGGTCAAGCACTTTCTCAGGCGCGGAGGAGCAGCCTGGAGGCCCCGCGCACTGATCAGACCTTGGGCGCGAGCTCCAGGATGAGCTCCACCTCTCCCCTGCTGAGCTGAGTCACACGGGAGATCTCCTGCACGGACCAGCCCTGGTGGGAAAGCTTCACGACGGTTTCCCTCTTGTCGAGGGGGGGCGCCCCGCGGTCGGGCTTCTCTTTCTTCGTCTCTGCCTTGATGATGGATTCAAGCAGGCGCACCTGCTCCTGGGCCTGGCGCCCGATCTCCTCGAAACGGGTCTCCGTGCGCGCCATCCACTCCCGTGAGTTCTGCGCCTTTTCCAGCCGGGATTCCAGCTCCGCCATGATCCCGTGGAGCTTTCCCACGGTTTCCATGGCCGAGTCCGCGTCCTTCTTGTTGCCCGCGAGCGTCTCGTATTCAGAGCGCAGGTCCTGGACCTTGGCGGCAAGATCGTCGGCGGCCCTGTCCGCCTCCTGGAGGGATTTCTCGATCCCCTCGAGGCGCTGGAAGTTCCTGTCCACGCCTTCGGAGGTGATGCTGAGGATCTCGCGCTTCTTCTCCAGCCTCTCGAAGCCGCCCTCCACGGCCTTTCCCATGTCCTCGAACTGCCGGATCTTCGCCTGGATCTGCTGCAGGGCGTCGTTGCTGGAGGAGAGCGTGTCGATCTTCAGATCCACGTCCCGGGAAAGCGCGATGATCTTCTTGAACTCGCTGTCCATGTCCTCGATGCGCCGCTTCTCCGACAGGAAACGGGTGAGCTTCACCGAGACCTCGTCGGCGAGCTTCTTCGTGCGGGAGAGCTGGATTTCGATCTCGGTGATCTCGGAGCGGTCGGCGTTCAGCTTCCCCATCTCCTTCTTCATCTCGTCGATCGTGCCCTCGAGGGCGGCCTTCAGCGAGTCCGCGCGCTCGAACAGCCTCGTCTGGCCCATGAAGTTCTTCACCCGCTTGTCGATCTCCGTGATGTTCACGGAAAGGAGCCGGTAGCTCTCCTCGATCTTTCCAAAGAGCTTCTCCTGCATTTCCTCGGACTTCTCCCGGGCATCCGTGAGCTGCTGCTTGTGCTCCTTGATCCGTCCCTCGACGTCCACCTGCATGTCGCGCATGCGTACCAGGAGATCCTCGCGCTGGGCGGTGAACCCGTCGCGGACCGCGCCGATCGACGAGGCCGCCTCTCCGGAGAGCGTGGAGATTTTCTCCGCCATCGCGAGCTCGGCTTCCGCCAGTTGTTGACGGGCCTTGCCTTCCCAGACCGCGACTTCGGCGCGGGACGCCTCGAACAGCTCTGCGATTTCCTTGCGCCCGGCCTCGAGCTCGCCGGCAAGCTCTTTGAGACGTGCCTCGATTTCCCGATGCATCTTTCGCGTCCCGGCCTCCAGCGTATCCCGTACCCCCTCAAGATCCTTCTCGAAGGACTGCGAGGTGTCTTTCTTCGTCTTCTCCATTTCCTGGCGCACCGATTCGCGGAGAGCCTGGATGGACTCGTCCGCGGAGACAATTCGCTCTTTCACGTCGGTCTCGAACGTGGAAGCGCGGGTCTCCATTTCAGCCTGCCAGGCCTGCAGCTTTTCCTGCATCGCGCTGGAACGCGTCCTCAAGTCCACGAAGAACTCGTCCTCGAAAACGGACAGTTTCTTCTCCACGTCCTGGTAGGCCCTGGTCTTCAGCCCTGCAAGCCCTGTCTCCAGATCCGCCATCCCCGCCCTGAGCTGTTCCCTCGCGGCGGATGCTCCGGCGATCTCCGCCGTCCATCCCGCGATCAGCTCGGCGCTCAGCCCCTTCATCTCCGTGCGCACGCCGGTCGTCATCTTCTCCATGGTCTGGGAAAGCGATGCGCGAAGGGCGTCCACGTCGTGGTTGGACTCTTCCAACGCCTTCACCCGGTAGTCCACGTCCCCCTGGTAGTCGGAGAGCCGCATCTCGACTGTCTGGATCGATTTCGCGATGGCCGACTCGTCTTCCTGGATCCGGGCGCTCAACCGGGCGAACACCTCGCCCTCCAGGGTCTCTCCGCTTTGGGCGGCGCGGGCAAGCTTACCCTTCATATCCAATTCGAATGTATTCAACGCCTTGCCGAGCGCCCCGAGCCTCTCCTTCTCCGTCTGTTCTTCACGCGCTTCCAGGCGCGCGATGTAGGCGGAGAAATCCTTCACCTTCTTCTCCGATTCTGCGAGCTGGTGGGAAAGAGAGGCGAGCCTCTCTTCAGCGCCCGCGACGACCTCGACACGGACAGCCTCCAGCTCCTCGCGTGCGTGCGCGGCGAAGCCCTGCTGGAGCTCGGGGATATGCTTCTCCACTAGCTCCAGTCGCTTCGATGATTCCTCGATCCTGCGGCCCACGCCTTCCACGAAATCCGATTCGTCCCGGATGCGCAGAAGGTTCTTGTCCACCCTCGCCGACATGGCAGTCAGCTCGGCCAGCCCTTTGTCGTACTCTGCGAAGCGGTTCTGGATTTCCTTGACGTCCGTGGTCCTGCCCTGAAGCAGCTCCTCGACCCCCCGGGCGCGGGCAAGGATCTCCCTTCCCGTCTTCAGGTTCGCCTGCAGCTCGAGTGACAGGTCTTTCACCTGCCCGGTCTTCTGCTCGACGAGCGCAGAAAGGTTCTCCGTGATCTTGTCGCTGAATCTCTTGAGCTTTTCGAGCGATCTGTTGTTCCTGTCGAGCGCCCGGAAGATGACGAGCATGAGAAGGACGACGACGAAGGTGATCAGATCACCAATAGAAAAGATCATTGTCCCCTCCCCAGGAGTTTTTTAGATTGTACTGCTATATCCGGGAGGTGTCAACGTGAGAGCGCGCGCCGGCGCCCGGTCCGGGCTCATCTCACCCGGATGACGTAGGGAATGGTTCCCCGGGCGGGAGGGGCGCCCTCCGCGGGCGAAAAGCGGCACCGGCGGATGGCATCGATGACCGGCGCGTCGACCTCAGCGTAGCCGGATGACCGCTGGATCGCCGCGCCGGTGATGGTACCGTCGGCCTGGACTGTGAAGCTCACCACCACGGACAGGGTGAAACCCTGGGCGCTCACCCACGAAGGAATCTTCGGGAAGACGCTGAAAACGAGCGTGCGCCCCTTGCCGGAGCCTGCCCCTTCCCAGCTGATGTTGTAGCCCTGACCGCCGCCATTCGCGGCGCCCCCGCCTGCGCCGGAGCCGCCGCTGCCTCCCGCACCCGTCCCGCTCCCGCCCGAGCCTCCAGCCCCGCCCGTGCTTGGGCCGCCTGTGCTGCCGCTCGAGCCGGTACTCCCGCCTTTGCCGGCACCTTTCGTGGAAGCCCCGCCGGCGAGAGCCTTGTCCAGCTGGCTGAGATCCAGAGATCCGCTCGATGCGGACCCCGAGGAGCCCGTCACCAGGACGCCCGTCCCGCTGCGCTGCACGGAGCTTGCGCCGGCGCCCGACGAAGCGGCTGCGCCAGGGCCCTTCCCCTGCGCCACCGGAGGCACGCTCGGCGCTGGGGCAGGACTGGGAACCGATGGGATTCCCTGCACGACGCCCGTTTTTCCACCGGCCTCGCGGAAGGAGGGCCCGGTCGGAGGGGCTGTCGTGGAATCTGAAGGCTGAGCACGCGGCGTGGGGATGACGAAGCCTCCTGAGTCCGAGCCCTGACCGCCAGAGGCTGCTGCGGGCACAGCAGGTGCCGTGGGCGCGGCAGGTGCCATGGGCGCAGCTGGAGCGCCGGCTGCCGGTCCGACAAACGCTGTGCCGGCGTTTTCTGCCCCGCCTCCGGCAGGGGCGCCTTCGGACCCTGTCGAGGCGGCCAGTGCGTCCGTGCCGGGTTCCGATGAGACCAGGAGATCGATCGTCACCGGCGGGGTTACGCGCGCGGCGACGCCGATGCCCACGCCAAGTGCGAGCGCCACGAGTATCGCAGCATGGACCAGGCAGGCAGCCGCAAGGCTCGCCAGGACGCGTCGCCGATCCGCCAGGTGCCCGCTGTCTGTCGTCGCGTCGCTCACAGGCTCATACCCAGGGATGCAGCGATTCGGAAGCCCGGTGTGATGTAGGTGTCGCGGGCGATGCTCCACCGCGACCCGTTCAGAAGTGGGGCGAGGAGATCGTCCCCGTCGATCTGCAGCTTCACTGCCTCGATGATCTTCCAGAATCCAGAGATGTGCAGCAGGGGCTGCTGGAGCGTGCCGTCGGCAATCGGGCCCGCAGCGACCGTGAGGCTCCCCCCGAATCGGCCGCTCGGGTCCAGACCGACGAGGCCCGCGGTGATGGAGTCAATCGGGGTGAAAAA
>JBEKXR010000061.1:0-12165 GCA_049511935.1 Spirochaetia bacterium
ATCCTCCGTGCAGCTCATGTCGGGCTTCATGGTCGTGGCGGGCACACTCTCGATCATGTTCCTTCTCAATCCGATCATGGCCATCGCGAGCCTTCTCCCCGTCCCGCTGGTCTTCGCCCTGACGACCGCGATCTCCCGCCGCACGCGCACCCTCTTCATGGCGCAGCAGAACGCCCTCGGGGCGCTGAACGGTCACATAGAGGAAACCGTCACGGGCATCCAGGCGGTGAAGGCATTCGGCCGGGAGCCCCAGAGCCGCGCGAGCTTCGCCGTGATCAATGAAAGATTGTGCCGCATCGGCACGCGCGCGCAGATCTGGACGGGATTCCTCATGCCGATGATGAACGTCATCGGAAACCTCGGTTTTGCCGCCGTGGCCGTGACCGGCGGGTTTATGGCCGTGCGCGGCCTGATCAGCGTGGGGCTCATTGCCACCTTCATTTCGTATTCCCGCCAGTTCGTGCGCCCGTTGAACGACATCGCCAACACGTGGAACACCCTCATGTCCGCGGTGGCAGGCGCCGAGCGCGTCTTCCAGGTGCTGGACGAGAAGGAGGAGGCCGCGGACGCCGAGGGCGCCCGGGAGCTGGACAGACCGAAGGGCCGGGTGGAGTTCCGCAACGTGAGCTTCGGCTACCGCCCCGACGTGCCGGTCCTGCGTGAAGTCAGCCTCGAGGCTCCCGCGGGGAGCGTGACCGCCATCGTGGGACGGACCGGCGCGGGAAAGACGACGATCGTCAACCTTCTCTGCCGGTTCTACGAGGTCTCGAAGGGCGAGATCCTGATCGATGGAACGGACATCAGGGATTACACCCGCGCGAGCCTGCGGCGGGCCTTTGCCGTGGTGCTCCAGGACGGCTGGCTTTTCTCGGGCACGGTGCGCGAGAACATCCTCTACGGCCGGCCCGGCGCCTCGGAGGCGGAGATCCGCCGCGCCGCGGCCCTGGCCGGTGCCGATCATGCCATCGAGCGCCTGCCGCAGGGCTACGATACGGTGCTCGTGGAGTCCGGCGCCAACCTGAGCCAGGGCCAGCGCCAGCTCATCGCCATTGCGCGCGCGGCTCTCGCGCTGCCGACTCTCCTCGTGCTGGACGAGGCGACGAGCTCGGTGGACGCGCGGACCGAGCTGCGCATCCAGCAGGGCATGATCGAGCTGATGAAGGGTCGCACGAGCTTCATCATTGCCCACCGCCTCTCCACGATCCGAGACGCCGACACGGTGCTCGTCGTGGATGCAGGCCGGATCGTGGAGAAGGGAAGCCCGGACGAGCTGGCCGCACGGGAAGGGTACTTCCGCAAGCTGTCCGAGACCCAGCGCGGCGGCATCGAGATCTGATCCAATCCGGAGCAGCCCGGCCCCCGTATCTATGGACAGAGGAGATCAATTGAAATGAAACGAACCATACTGATCATAGTTTCCATTTTCGCCGCCGTCGCGGCATTCGCGGCCGGCTCCGGTGGGGGCGGTGGGGGCGGGCGCAGCGGGGGCTCTGGCTCCAGCTCGGTGTCCACAGGTCCGACGAGCGCACTGGATTGGTACAACGTGGGATTCACCGCCTCGAATCAGGGACGCTACGATGAGGCGATCCAGGACTTCACCACCGCCATTTCACTGAAGGGCGACTATGCCGAGGCGTACAACATGCTGGGCTTCAGCACGCGGAAAAAGGGCGATGTCAGCAAGGCGTTCGGCTACTACGAAACCGCGCTGAAGCTGAAGCCGAACTTCCCCGAGGCACGGGAATACTACGGCGAAGCCTGGCTCCAGCAGGGCAACCTTGCCAAGGCCGTCCAGCAGTACATCATCCTTGAAAAGGCAGGCAACAAAAACGCCAAAGAGCTGCTGGAGAAGATCTCAGACTTCGTGAACCAATCGTAGGGCATTACGAGGGGCTTCGTGTTGTTCCCACGAAGCCCTTTTCTTCGTTGCATGCTGTCGCAAGGGTCCGTTTTGGCCGTGCTGCGTCGTAGTCCCTGTGGTTGACGCCGTGTATAATCTGATGTCGTGAACTCGATCCAGATTCTTTCAATAACAACCCTCCTGGGCCTTGGAGCATGCATGAGCACATCGAGCACCGACTTCGTCCCCTCCGATGCGGTGGGGAAACCCCTGCCGCCACTCCCGGGCGACAAGCAGATCCACGGGCGCCAATGGAGCGCCGAACGGTCGAACGCCTGGTACGCCGGCCGGCCTTGGATCGCCGGGGCGAACTTCGTACCCCGCAGCGCGATCAACGAGCTGGAGATGTGGCAGGCCGACACGTTCGATCCCGACGAGATCGACCGGGAGATGGGTCTCGCGGAGGAGCTGGGGTTCAACGCCATGCGGACGTTCCTCCACGATCTCGCCTGGAAGGAGGATCCCGCCGAGTTCTTCAGCAGGGTCGATCGCTACCTCCAGATCGCCTCCCGGCACGGCATAGCGACCATGCTCGTCCTCTTCGATTCCGTCTGGGATCCCGATCCGCATGCCGGGCGGCAGCACGATCCCGTGCCGGGCCGGCACAACTCGGGCTGGGTGCAGTCCCCAGGAGGCTACGCCCTTTCCCACGTCTCCGAGTACCCGAGGCTCGAGTCTTATGTGAAACAAACGATTCAGAGATATGCCAGGGATCCGCGTGTTCTCGCCTGGGACATCATGAACGAGCCCGACAACACAAACCGCAGTTCGTACGCAGGCAGGGAGCCAGCCGACAAGACGATTTACGCCTACCGGCTTCTCGTGTCGGCTTACGGGTGGGCGCGCGAGATCGATCCTGACCAGCCTATCACGGCCGGAGTCTGGCACAACGAGTGGGGGCAGGACATGCTCCTGCTGGATTTCGAACGCTTCCAGCTCACATCGTCCGACATCATCATGTTCCATTGCTACGATCCTCCGGCGGAAATGTCGCGCCGGATCATGAGCCTCAACAATATCGGCCGGCCCCTCATCTGCACCGAGTACATGGCACGGCCGCGGGGCTCCACGTTCCAGGCAGTGATGCCGCACTTGAAGAAAGAGAAGGTGGGCGCCATCAACTGGGGATTCGTTTCAGGCAAGAGCCAGACGATCTATCCATGGGACTCCTGGCAGCAGGCGTACCCGGGCGAGCCGAAGGTCTGGTTTCACGATATCTTCCGCGGCGACGGCACTCCGTATTCGGCCGACGAGACAGAGCTCATTCGTTCCCTGACCGGCCCTTCGGCCCCGAAGTGATCCGATGTTCTCGCATTGGAGAGTAGACTCGACTGATGCGCGCTTCGTGGTCCAGGTCCACGGCGGCGCGTGGAACATCCCGGCGGGGCTCAAGCAGCCCCACATCGACGGTGTGCGCCGGGCACACGCGGCAGCGCTGGCAGCCCTGGCTGCCGGCACCCGGCCGCTCGATGTCGTCGTTTCCGCCCTTGCAGTTCTGGAGGACGATCCCACCTTCGACGCGGGCACAGGGAGCTTCCTCGACGAGGACGGCAAGGTTCAGCTCGACGCGGCGGTCATGGAGGGCGCCGGCCTGAAAGCCGGCGCCGTGGCTGCCGTGGGGAAGTTCCGTAATCCCGCTGCCATTGCCCTGGCGGTGATGGAGAGGACCGAGCACGTTCTGCTGATCGGGGAAGGAGCGGAGCGGTTCGCGCTCTTCGAAGGGTTCTCCCCTGTGGATCCTCGAAGCCTCGTGCACCCCCGGGAATACGAGGGCTTCGAGGCATGGGTCCGCGCGGGCCGGCCGGATGCCAGGATTTTTTTCGACGAAGAGGGCCAGGCGGAGCACGGCAGGAGAGGCACCGTTGGAGTGGTGATCGGGGCCCGCGGCGCCGCAGGAGAGCCCTTCGCACTTTTTGCGGGCGCGAGCACCGGTGGGACGCGCGGCAAGAAGGCCGGCCGAGTGGGGGATGTTCCCCTGGTCGGCTGCGGCATCTACGCCGACAACGAAGGCGCCGCGGTGTGCTGCACGGGCTGGGGGGAGGCGTTCATCCGCGCAGCCGCTGCGAAGTCTGTGTCGGACCGGGTGGCGGCGGGTACTCATCCCCAGGAAGCGGTGGAGGAGGCACTGAAGCTGATTCACCGCAAGACTGCGGGCCGGGGCGGCATCATGGCGATCGATCCCCGGGGCCGCATGGGAGCGGCCTTCACCACTCCCGACATGGCCTTCGCGGGGCCCTCCTGCCGGCAGCTGGTGGTCTGATCATGGAAGTGAGGCTGAGATCCATCCCCAGCCGGGGCAGACACCATCAGGGACTTCTTGGAGGCGGAGCGCTTTCCCGACACTATCTCGCGTTGCCGTCACCGACACCCCCGCACAATGGGGCGATGCCAGCACCAACCAAAGCCTTCTGCCTCGAGGCTGTACACACCTATGTCTCTTCCGGGAAGAGCACCCCCTGCCGGCCGCGCAGGCGTTCGGCCACGGTGGCCACGATCCGGTCGAGATCCTTCGAATCCTTCACGAAATCCAGGCGGTCGGAAGGCACGACGAGCACGGGAGAGAGCGAGAAGCCCGCGATCCATTCCTCGTACAGCCCGTTGAGGCTCTCCAGGTACTCATCGGAGATGCGCGCCTCGAAACGCCGGCCCCGAAGGGCAATCCTCTTCTGAAGCGTCGCCACCGAGGCGCGCAGGTACACCACGAGGTCCGGCGGTGCGAGCAGCGTCGTGAGGGTCCGGTACAGGCCCCGGTAGGTATCCCAGTCCCGATCGCTGATCGCTCCCTGGAGGTGCAGGGCGCGTGCGAAAACCTCCGCGTCCTCGTAGAATGACCTGTCCTGGACGACCGCGCGCGGAATGTCCATCAGAGCCCGGTGCGCCTGCGCCCGGTAGGTGAGGAAGAAGACCTGAGAATGGAATGCCCAGGCGCGCATGTCCCCGTAGAAGTCGTCGAGATAGGGATTCTCCGCAACCGGCTCGTAGTACGGCTCCCATCCCAGCCTTTCGCACAGCATGCTCACCAGTGTCGACTTGCCCGCCCCGATGTTTCCCGCAAGCACCACGTAGCTATTCATAGGACTCGTCAGTATCTTACACTGAGATGAAAACTTACAGCATCGCCAATACCCCGCTGACAGTGACGCGCATCGTCTACGGGTGCATGGGCATCGGGGGCGGCTGGGCGCCGGGGCCGCTCGCCGAGCGCACGCGCAAGGAAGCCCTGGCCGCCGTCCGCGCGGCGCTGGACGAGGGGATCAATTTCTTCGACCATGCCGACATCTACGGACGGGGGCGCTGCGAGCAGGCCTTCTCCGGGATCTGGCAGGAGCGCCCCGGGCTTCGCGGCCAGATCGTCCTGCAGACAAAGTGCGGGATCAGGTTCGAAGACGACCCCGTGGAAGGCGGGCTTCGCCGATACGATTTCAGCAGGGAGCACATCCTTCACTCGGTCGATGCGAGCCTGGGCCGGCTGAAGACGGATTATGTCGACATCCTTCTCCTCCACCGCCCGGATGCCCTGGCCGAGCCGGATGAGATCGCGGCAGCGTTCGACGCCCTGCAGTCGGCCGGGAAGGTCCGGTACTTCGGGGTGAGCAATCACTCCGCCTGGCAGATCGAGCTCCTCAAGCGTGCCGTCCGCCAGCCCCTGGTGGTGAACCAGCTGGAGTTGAACATCCTGCACAACGAGCTCATCAGAGCCGGGACCGTCGTGAACCAGGACGAGCCGGCCCGTGCCATCCACGGCGAGGGGACGCTGGAGTACTGCCGGCTGCATGACATCACGATCCAGGCGTGGAGCCCCGTGGCGCACGGCGCGCTTGCCAAGGCGAGCATCGGACGGGGAGAAGAGAGGATGCACACGGCAGCCGAGGCGGCGCGTGCACTTGCCGAGAAGAAGGGCGTGAGCATGGACGCGATCCTCGTCGCGTGGCTCCTGCGCCACCCGGCCGGCATCCAGCCCGTCATCGGCACCACCAATCCTCAGCGCATCAAGGAGACCTGCGCCGCCGACAATGTCGGCCTGACGCGCGAGGAGTGGTATGCCCTGCTCGCGGCCGGCAGCGCAAGAACAGTCGCGTAGGCACCCGCCGCGGCGGGCCTGAATTCTCCTGACGATTCTCTCCGTGAGTTCCATCGAGGGACTCACGATGAGAGCAGAAGTCGTCTGCATTGCGGCAACGGCGGTCATGTGCCTGGCGGGGTGTGCTCCGGTCGTCCTGCCGCCGGCAGGGAATGGCGACCGCGCAATCACTTCCTTTGCGTTTCTCTCTCCTCCTGTCAAGGGAACCATTGCGAAGGTGGAGCGCATCATCACCGTGGAGGTGCCTTCAGGCACTGACCTCACGACGCTCGTGGCGGTTTTCATTGCCTCAGGAGACCGGGTTACCGTTGCGGGCCTCGAGCAGGTGAGCGGCAGCACCGTGAACGATTTCTCGGGCCCGGTTGAGTACCTCGTCGAGGGCCCGGATGACTCAAGCGTGACGTATGTGGTGCGCGTCACGGACCTGCCGCCCCTCGGACAGCAGAAGGCCATCACCGAGTTTTCCATCCAGGAGCCGTTGGTCAACGCCACGATCGACGAAACCCGGCACTCCATCACCGCTGTTGTCCCGCGCGGCACGGAACGTTCCTCTCTCGTCGCTGTTTTTGCCTCGACGGGAATCCGGGTGACGGTGGATGACACCGAGCAGAAAAGCGGGGTGACGATCAATGACTTCACCGATCCTCTCACCTACATCGTGACTGCGGAAGATGGGTCGACCGCGAGCTACGTCGCAGAGGTTCGTGAATCGCTGAGCGGAGAGAAGAGCCTCACGTCGTTCTCGCTCCAGTGCCCCGGGGCCGCGGCGGTGATCGACGAGGCGCAGCGGCTCGTCCGTGCAAGAGTTGCGGACGGCATCGGGCTGTTATCGCTTGTCGCGGTTTTTTCCACCACGGGCGCATCCGTGCGGGTGGCAGGCAGGGTGCAGGAAAGCGGGATCACCCCGAACGACTTCTCGCGTCCTGTGGAGTACGAGGTGGTAGCGGAGAACGGCTCGAGCAGCGTGTATACCGTGAACGTGGTCGGTCGCATCGGCCTGCTCATAAACGAGCTGGACGTGGACCAGGTGGGCGTAGACAACACGGAGTATATCGAGCTTCTCGCGCTGGACAGCGTTGACCTGTGGGGAATCGTGGTCATCCTGATCAACGGGGGCGTGACTCCAGGCCGGGAGTACGCAAGGATCGATCTCTCCTCTCTCGGAACAATTGCGCGAGGAAGTTATCTCGTGGTCGCGGGACCTCTCGTTCAGGTCGCCCCGCAGGCCGTGAAGCTTACGCCTCCGGGGTGGGAGTTTTCGAACCGGATTCAGAACGGTCCCTCTGATGCGGTCATGCTCTGGGATACCATCGGCAGGAAGGTGATCGACACCGTGACCTACGCCGGGGTGCTGCACCGCGTCATCATCGAAGGGGAGACCGCAGAACTGGATGCCACGGAGGGGAGCACGGGGGCGCCCGCGGACAGCAACACCACGGTCGGATCGCTGTCCAGATCTCCCAACGGCCTGGACACGGGTCAGAATGGCGTGGACTTCCGTTTCTGCCCCGTGACGACGCCCGGCGGTCCCAACCCGTGATTTATTGTATCTTGAATCCGCGGAGGGACACGCACGAGAGTCCAAGTGCTCCAGCACGTGCCGTTCGAAGGCATCGGATCCATCCAACCCTGGATGGATTCCCGCGGCATTGCCGTCTCCACGGCCCGGCTGTTCAAAGAGCCCGCGCTCCCGCTTCCCGGCGATTTCGACTGGCTCATCGTCATGGGCGGGCCGATGAGCGCGAACGAGGAAGCCGTCCATCCCTGGCTTCGACCCGAGAAACGCCTGATCTCGCAGGCAATCGAGGCCGGGAAGACCGTCCTGGGGATCTGCCTCGGCGCTCAGCTCATCGCCAGCGCCCTCGGCGCGCGCGTGTTCCCGAATGAATGCAGGGAGATCGGCTGGTTTCCCGTGCGACGTCCCGCGGGCCCTGTCACGGATCTCGCCAGGCTCTTTCCCGACGACATCGAGGTGTTTCACTGGCACGGAGAAACATTCGAGCTTGCTCGCGGTGCAGTGAACTTCCTGGAGAGCGATGTGTGCGAGAACCAGGCCTTCTCCCTGGGAAGCCGGGTCCTGGGCCTGCAGTTCCACCTGGAGACGACTCACTCGAGCGCCGCTTCCCTCATAGAGAACTCCCGACACGAGATAGCGCCCTCCGCTACCATTCAGACCGAGCAAGAGATGCTCGCCCGACCCGAGCGGTTTGCCGCGATCAATCGACTGATGGATTCCCTGCTGAACTATCTTTCAGGAGCGGCGCACGCGCACATGGAATGAGCCCGGGACTTCCCGATCAGACGCGACGTAGAGATATCCCCCGCCGCAGCCCGAGTACATGGCCCCGCCGTACTCGGACTGGTAGTGACTCAGGATTCCCTCCAGGTCTACGGTGATAGTCGGGTGCCGGACTGTCCCCGGCAGCAGCATTGCCCAGGCGCGCATGCACTCATTCATCGATTCCTGGAGACCTTTAAGGTCGCGGGTGACCAGGGCGTCGAAACACGCGCGACCCGATGCTCCCAGCCGGCGCACCCAGGCAGGCTCGATGTCCTTCACCTCGAGCGGGGAGTAGCCCGCCGGCCTCTGCGTCACCGGCACGAGATGAATGACATCCTGCACCCACTCTGCCACACCTGGATCCGTGTTGGATTCCACGCAGGCCGGGAAAATTCCGCCCTCGTGCCGGAAGTCGTAGTCGATGCGGCTCACGCCGGGATAGACCAGCCCGACCATGTCCTGGCTCCCCGACGGCTCCGTCTTGCCCCTGTTTTCTTCTTCATAGAGCTCTCGCACGAGCTCCGTCGGCGGCCGAGCGGGAATCCGCGAGCCCCAGAGCCGCCCGGCGATCTTGCGGGTGCTCGTGCCGATGCCGCAGTAGTCCATGAAGCGGAAATCAGGATGCACCGAGACGACGACCATGGAGCCCGGCGGCGACGGGTCGTGCCGGGACACGAAGGGCTGGTCGATCCAGCCCCCGGCCAGGGCGATGCGGTAGGGGATACCCTCGATGACGCTGTCGATCCCTCCCATTGTCAGCTGACCGTGCGAAGCCCCGCGGCCCTGTCGGTGTACTGCTTCTCGATCCAGCGATAGGTCTTCTCCAGCCCGACTCGAAACGCCGTGGAGGGCTCCCACTTCAGCACCTGCTTGATGAAGGTGTTGTCCGAGTTGCGCCCGGCCACTCCACGGGGCGCGTCCAGCTTGTACGTGCGCCGGAGCTTCACCTTGCCGATGCCTTCCGCGATGGTCACCAGGTCGTTGATCGCGATGAGTTCTGAGGACCCGAGATTGATCGGGGTGGCCGCCAGGTCGTCGAAATGCGTGATCCTGTCGATGCCGTCCAGGCAGTCGTCGATGTACATGAAGCTGCGCGTCTGCGTGCCGTCGCCCCAGATGTCGATCGTCCCGCTCTTCGTCGCCACCGCCTCTATCACCTTGCGGCAGATCGCCGCGGGCGCCTTCTCCCGGCCCCCGTCCCACGTGCCGTACGGGCCGTAGACGTTGTGAAACCGTGCGATGAACGTCGCCATTCCGCGCTCGGCCCAGTACTCCTGGCAGAACATCTCCGAGACCAGCTTTTCCCAGCCGTAACCGCGCTCGGCCATCGCCGGATATGCGTCCGACTCCTTCAGTGCGCGCACGTGAGGATCCTTCTGCAGATCAGTGTTGTACGCACACGCCGAGGAGGCGTAGAAGTAGCGCACCGCGCCGGCCCTGCACGATTCCTCGATGAGGTGGGTGTTGATGAGAATCGATCGCAGGCAGTCCACCCGGTGGGTCTCGATGAAACCCATGCCGCCCATGTCGGCGGCGAGATTGTACACTTCCCGCGACCCTTCGGCGGCGCGCCGGCAGTTCAGCTGGTCGGAGAGGTCCAGGCAGAGGCTCTCCACTCCCGGTGTGACCCTGTACCATTCGTGCAGGGGTTTCTTGTCCACGGCCCGGATCCGCGTGAAGCCCTTTTCCTTGAAATACGCCGCGAGGTTGCCGGCAATGAACCCGCCGGCTCCCGCGATGAGCAGAAGCTCGTCCTTTGCCGCCCGGGCGATGGGGGTTCGGGCCTTCGGAAACTCGTACTCCATGGGGTCCTCCTTCATTCGTGTCTCGGAGAGGATAGCCTCGGACCGAGGTTCCCACAATACTGAAAATGCGTACACTTTATATCGTTTTGCGCAAAGGGAGGAAGGCAGGGTGCGCGATATCGCGCTGTGCATGGAGCTTGCGGATTTCTACGATCACGTGGCAGGGGGACGGGGTGATCTCCCGCGTGGAGACGTCCCGGGATGCGGACTATCTGGCCGCGATGGGCCTCCCGGTCGTGGATGTGGCCGGGGCGTATCGTCGGCCCGGCTTCCGCCACGTCACCAACGATGACTTTCTCACCGGCGCGGAGGCAGCGGTGCACCTGGGTTCCATCGGCTTCCAACGCTTTGCGTTCCTCGGCGTCTCCGGCACTCTCTGGTCGGAGGAACGGCACCGGGGGTTCCTCCACGGGCTGCAAAGAGATGGAGGGCCCATCGTCCCCGCGTTCGCTCGAAGCCTCTCCTGGTGGGAGAACCCGCGCGAGAGCCCGGCGGCACTGGCGGGTTTCCTCTCCCGTCTCGAGCTGCCTGCCGTGCTCTTCGCGTGCAACGACACCGCGGGACTCCGGGCAACGGAGCTGGCCCACTGTCTGGGCATTGCCTTGCCCGAAGGGCTGGCCATCCTCGGGGTGGATAACGAGGACATCCTCTGCGAGCTGGCCGGCCCCTCGCTTTCCAGCATCATGCTGGACTGCGAGGCGATTGGATTCCGCGCAGCGGCTTCCATCGATGCGGTCCTCGACGGGTCGGGTCCCGCGGAGGGGAGCCGGATCAGCATCCCCCCGCGGGAGGTTGCCGAGCGGGAGTCAACGAGGATCTACAGCTGTCCGGATGAGGTCGTGGCCCGGGCAGTGACGTTCATCCGGACGCGCGCCCACGAGGGGATCGACGTGGGCGATGTCGTGCGCATGGCTGCCGCCTCCCGAAGATCCCTGGAGATGCGCTTCTGCGCCTCGATGGGCAGGACGATCCATGACGAGATAGTTCGCACCCGGCTGTTGCGGGCGAAGCGCCTGCTGAAAGACACGTCGCTCACGATGGAGACGGTATCGGCCGGTTCGGGATTCGGCGCCGTCCAGCGATTCCACGCCGCCTTCAAGCGAGTGGAAGGGATGAGCCCGGGGGCATGGCGCTACCTGAATCGTACCGGTTTGTAGTCGGGGCACTTTCTGGGAACGAATCGGATGTCCAGTCGGGCAAACCTCTGCAGGCCGTACTCCCGGGGGATCTCGGGATCATGGTCCCCTATCAGCGGGGCGGCATAGCGGATGAAATCATCGGTCACATCCAGGCCGTCTTTCGTGATCCATGCCGCAGGCATGAAGCGCGAGGAGTTGGCCACGGTTTCAAGCGGCACCTTGTCGTACCGGGCCTCGTAGGACGGCCCCGGCTTCCTGAGGATCGTCGCCATCCATCCCGTGCCGTCGCGCATCGCCACGGTGACCGCGTGACGCGCAACCTCGCGGGCCTCGGCGATGTCGACCGTGGAGGCGTGCACCGACACCGATCGCTGGATGACGCCCGGGACCTGCCCCGTCGCCTGCCCGCGCACCGCGAGGCCGCTGGCGTTGAGGTAATTCACCACTTCCTGCGCGGCATTCGTGCGGCTGGCGCCGTACTCGATGTGACCGAAACCGTCGTGCCGCTCTCCCACGCCGCCTACGTCGAAACCTTCGTTGACCACCACGATGCACCGGCCGCTCTGCCGGAGCTGCCGGTTCACGTTCTCGTGCAGGCTCTGAAGTGTGTGGTGGGTTTCCGCCATGTACAGCTGGAGGGGCATCTCGCGCCGGGGATCCCCCAGCCGGGACGCCGCGGTGATGAACCCCGACTTGCGGCCCATTGCCTGGAGGACCGCCACGGGCTCCGACACGCACATGCCCCGGTTCTCCTCGTTCACGTTCTGGATGAGCGACGCCCAGTACCGGGCCGCGCTGCCGTACCCCGGGGTATGGTCGATGATCTTGAACTCCGCATCCCCGATGTCATTGTCGATGGTCTTCGGGACCCCGGTGACCACGAGCTCCACGCCCCTGTCCCGAGCGAGCTTTGAAACCTTGGCCGCCGTGTCCATGGAGTCATTGCCGCCAATGTAGAA
>JBEKXR010000062.1:0-12067 GCA_049511935.1 Spirochaetia bacterium
CCAGTTTGATCTTTCTGCCTGCCCCAATGTACGCCGCAACACTCAGCACATGGCATCGGGGCAGGCTTTCTTTGGGCCGGTCCGACTCGCCGCGCCTGGGCGCGCTCGCCCTCGCGGCTCTCGCCGTCTGCTGCGCAGCCCAAATGTCGCCAGGAGCGACCGGGCTGCCGCCCTCCGCACGCCTTCGGCGTGCTCCGCATCCAACACCGCGCAAGCGCGGTGGGGCTACGGGCTCGCTCTCGGCCATCCATGGCCTCGCTCGCCCTCGCCATCCCTGGCTACGCTTGACGAAGCTTCCCGAAATGCTACTATCGCTTGTTTCCATGAGTGAAACAGTGAAGTCGAGCACCGAAGAGACCGCCGAATCTCCCAGTCTTGTCGAGCGTGTCTACAACCACCTCCTGGAAAGAATCATCAGCGGCGCCATCCGCTACGGAGATGCAATCAGCATCAAGAAGATCGCCGCCGAGTTGTCCGTGAGCAGCATGCCCGTCCGGGAGGCGATGAAGAGGCTGGAGTTCGAGGGTGTCGTGACGATCAAGCCGCGCAGTGCCTGCCGGGTGCGCGTCCCGTCCCGCCGGATGATCCTGGAAGTGTACGAAGTCCGCGAAGCTCTGGAGGGATACGCCGTGATGCACGGGAGGAGCCGGCAGGATCCCGCGGCCATCGGGCGGCTGCGCGTGATCGTCGAGAAGATGCGTCTGCTTTCCAGCGAGACAACCGCGGACACGCGCGAGCAGAGGGCGATCGAGCTTGATCGCCAATTTCACTCCGAGATCATCGGGCTGGCGGGAAATGAGCTTCTCAATTCCTTTTCGCGGCAGCTCAGCCTCCACGTAAACATGACCCTGATGCACGAGAAGACTTACCACGCGCTGGAGGATGAGTGGGCGGCCATGCACGCTGAAATCGTCGACTGCCTCGAGGGCGATCCCTCGCACGCCATGGAGCTCCTGGGACAGCAGTTTGCCCGGGCAGCCGATCTGTGGAAGGCAAACGGCGGAGCGAATCAAGGCTCATAGGAGGAAATGACGCATGAGGGCGACGGGAACCGCGCGACGACGACCGAGTGACGTCAGGCTCCCGGCGTGCAGGCCGCCACGATCCTCCTGAAGAGCAGCTCGGAGTCCGCATTGCCCGAGGAGCCGATCGCCCCGGTGAACACGACCACCAGATCCCGGCCCGGTACCACCATTATGTTCTGGCCGAACATGCCGAGCGCCGCAAACATGGGGATCGATGGGTCGATCCACCACTGGTAGCCGTAGCTCCAGGGGTCGCCTGCCTTGATGTGAGGCGTGGTCGACGCACGGACCCAGGAGGCGGACACGACCTGCTTTTCTCCCCACGCGCCGTCATGAAGATACAGGTAGCCGAGCTTCGCCATCTCGCGGGGCGGGAGCTTGAGCCCCCAGCCGCCGATGCGATGGCCGGATGGATCCCGGTCCCACCAGGGGTCGCGGATGCCCAGCGGCCCCAACGGTTTTTTCCTGCGCGAACTCGTAGGTGCCCTTCCCGCTGGGCTGCTGAATGATCGCGGCGAGTACGATCGAGTTTCCCGAGTTGTAGCGGAACTGCGTGCCCGGATCGGCCAACATGGGGAGGTCCAGGACGAACTTCGCCCAGTCGCGGGACGATTTGTACATCTCGTTGTACGTGGAATCGCTTTCCACCCAGGCAAGACCTGAGCTCATCGTCAGGAGGTCTTCGAGCTTCATCGCCTCCTTGCGGGCATCACGCCGTGCGAACTCCCTGTCGGAGAAGAAGCCAAGCACCGGCGCCGCCAGGTCCGTGAGATATCTTTTCTGGAAGGCAATCCCCGCGAGGGCGGAGACGAAGCTCTTGGTGCACGAATACAAATCGTGGGGCGTGCTCGCGTCATAGGTGTCGAAATACCTCTCCTTCACGATGTACCCGTGCCGGATCACCAGCACGCCGTGGAGAGGGAGCTTCTTTTTCAGTGCCGCCCCGATGGCCGCGTCCAGCTCCGCGCCATTCACCCCCTGGGCGGAGGGCGCCGAGGTCCGCCAGCCGTTCGTCGGCCAGTACTCCGGCAGCGGAGCCTGTACCAATGCGGGCCTGCCGACGGGGAAGACGGCGTGTGCGAACAGGCCATCATGACGCCGGCAACCAGGCAGAGAAACAGCAAATTACTTTTCATGCCGCTCATGATAGCGAAGGATCTCCTTGAGGGGAAAGAGGACTGCGGGCCGGATCAGAACTTGTAGCCGAACTTCCTCAACATCGCCCGGCGGTCGGCCTTGTCGGCATCGCCTTCGACGCCTTTCGGGGAGGATCCGTCGATGACGCCCAGGATACCTTTCCCCTGCGCCGTGCTGGCCACCAGGGCCTGGACCGGGTTGGAAGTGGCGCAGAAGATGCGGCACACTTCGGGGCAGGCCTTGATCTGCGTGAGAACGTTGATCGGGAAGGCGTTTTTCAGCACGAGGAAGAAGGTGTGCCCCGCGGCAACAGCCTCCGCGCAGCGAACCGCATCCGCCACCAGCGCCGGGTCGTTTCCCTCCGTGCGCACGAGACACGGCCCGGACGCCTCGCAGAAGGCAAGGCCGTATTTCGCTCCGGGTACGGTCGCGGTCACGATTTCCGCGAGGTCCTCCACCGTCTTGATGAAATGAGACTGGCCCACGATGATATTCGCCCCTTCCTGCCAGAACAGGGGAACCACGCCGATTGTCGCGTCCATGACTACTCTCCTCTCATGAGGTCGAGCCGAAGCTCCGCGGCCGCGCAGGGCATCTCGATGCCCCAGTTTGAAAGCACCCGCGGGTGCACCTCCCCCATGATCCCCACGCGCCGTCCGTTCACGTGGATCTCCGCCGCGCGCCCCGGGATGAAGCGCGGGTCTTCCACGGGGGAGAGACGGGGCTCGAGCGAAAGGTAGTAGAAAAGCGCGAGGGCGTGCGCATCCACCTCGTTGAAGCCCGCCTCCCTGTCGGCGAGCAGGAACCCGAGGGAGTTGTACGTGCGCGACCCTTCGTTCTCCTTCGCGTCCCTCTCGACGGTTTTCCCGATCTCGAAAATACGGTGCGGGTACACGGCGTGCGCGGACTCCGCCTCCGACGCCAGGAGATTGGGAAGAATGGAGTTGCGGACCATGTCGAAGCTCTCGGTCATCGGGTTGGCGATCTCGATTGCATCCGCGCCGTCGAGGCACATTCGCTCGACGAGGTCTTTCCGCGCGCCCAGGTACCCATAGATCATCTCCTGGTAGCCGAGCCCGATCATGATCTCTCTCGTCCGGCGCCCGTACTCTTCCGCCTCCGAGACCCTGCCGACGGTGAAATCCCGGGGCATGACGGGGGAGAAGGTGTCCATTCCACGTCCGATCATGATCTCTTCCATCGCGTCCACGGGATGCAGGAAGTCGTTCCTGTACTCCGGCGGGGAGACGACGATCCTGGTGCCATTCACCTGCACCGTGCTTCCCATACTGGCGATGCAGGCCGCCGCCTGTTCGGCGGTGAACTCCTCGCCGAGCCTTTTCGACGCGTCGGCTACCTCCAGGACGGTGTCCTTCTGGAAGTAGAAGGGAGTGACGATCGTGCGGCCGTACGGCGTATCGAAGGGGTATTCCACCGCCACCGGCTGGACGCGGAACCCCATGTCGGCAAAGTCGCAGGCGGCAATGGCGCAGGCGGTGAGTATGGTGTCCAGGTCAGGTCCCGTCAGGTCGATGAACAGGCGCGTGTCTCCCGGCTTCACCCCGCCGATGAGCGCGGAGTTGATGACAGGCGGGAAGGTGAGCACTTCCCCTTTCCCGTCCGCGAGCAGCGGGAAGCGCGCATGCGCGGAGACGATGTGGCCGTACTCCCTGCCCTTGGGATGCTCGGTGATGATCTGCCTCATGGACATCGGCTTCTCGAAATCCAGCGGGATGAACCGGGTCGTGTCGGGGTCCGCCGCGGAGTACGACACGGGCCACGAGACGAGGTCCGCCCGGGATACGCCCATGGCGATGGTCTTGCGCTTCCTGCCGAAGTTGCCGCAGAGCTTCTCCTGCGACTGGATGATCTCTCTCAATAGGGCATTCGTGACCTCCCTGCCCTCCGCCACGAACGATCCGATGAACGGCCTGATATCCTTCAAGCCCTTGTCCACCACGACGCGCCGATCCCCGGTCTTTTTCACGTCGCCTGCGCGGGAGAAGAACGGATAGGACGGGACCTTGCCGGTGAGATAGATCGAGAGCTGCCGGGCAAGGCCCAGGGTGGACCAGAGGTCGGGCCTGTTCGTATCGTTCAGCTCGATGCGCAGGATCCCCTCGTCCTTCGACCAGTCGTCCAGCTCTGCCTTGGCGACGGTGAGCAGCGGGGCGAGCTCGGAGGCGTCATACCGGCGGCCCAGCGCCGTGAAGAACAGCTCCTCGTTGACGTCGATCTTCGGCATGGCCTAGCTGATCCTCCTGGAGCGCACATCTTCTATTGAATTGGTGAACAGCTCGCGGATGTCGTGCAGCCCCATCGAGGTGAGAGCCATCCGGTCGATGCCGAGGCCCCACGCGAGCACCGGCACCTTGATGCCCAGCGGCTCGGTGACCTCGGGCCGGAAGATTCCCGAGCCCCCCAGCTCGAACCAGCCCAGGGAGGGATGCCGGATGTGGACCTCGACTGACGGCTCGGTGAAGGGGAAGAAGCCAGGCACGTACTTCACCTCTTTCGCCATTGCGACCTCTTCCGCGAACATCTTCAGCAGGCCCAGCAGGGTGCGGAGGTTGACCTCCTCGCCCAGCACGATGCCCTCGGTCTGGTAGAAGTCCGCCAGGTGCGTCGCGTCCACCCGGTCGTAGCGGAAACAGCGGACCACGCCGAAGTACTTGCCCGGCACCTTCGCGCGGGTGAGCGTCTTCGCCGACAGGACGGTTCCCTGGCTTCGCAGGATGAGACGCCGGGTGAAGTCCCGGTCGAACCGGTAGCCCCACCCACGGCTGCCGGTCTTCCAGCCGTTCTCGTGCGTCGCCGCCACCTGGTCCAGCCACGGCTGATCGATGCTCTTCGCGTGCGTCGGGTCCTTGATATAGTAGACGTCGTGAATGTCCCGGGCGGAGTGGAACTGGGGCATGAACAGGGCATCGCCGTTCCAGAACTCCGTCTCCACCAGCGGGCCGTCGAACTCCTCGAACCCGAGGGAGGCGAGCTTGTCCTTCAGCCGCGCGAGGAACGAGCAGTAGGGGTTTCCCCTGCCCAGCGGCACGCGCGTGGGCGGCACGTCGATGTTGTACCGCCGGAACTGCACGGTCTGCCACGAGCCGGTTTTCAGCATTTCCGGCGTGAGAGCGCCGGCTTCTTCCCCCGTGGCGCCGGCATTCTTCAGTGCGGCGGCCGCGGCAGAGCCCGCCGCGGTCATCGCGAAGCTCACCTCTTCACGCTCGACAAGACGGAACAGGCTTCCTGCCGCGCCGCGCTTCTTCGCCTGGGAAGCAGCAAGCTCTTTTTCCCCGGCCGACAGCGACGACTCGTCGAGCGGTCCTGCGGCTGCCCGCTGGAGCAGGGAGCGGAGAGCGGACTGTTTCGGGGCGAGGGCCTCACCCCCTCCCGCCGCGAGTGCCGCGCGCTTCTCCCCATCCATCACGAGCACCTTGTCCCTGGACAGTCCGCCGAACGCAGATCCGACGTCCTTTGCCTCGATGCCGAGCTTCTTCGCGATCTCCGGGAGGGGAAGGGCGCCGGCCTCGGCCACCAGGTCCACGATCCGCTGCTCGTAGGTGCCCTTCGCCAGTGACTCCCTGCCAAAATCGGTGATCTCGTAGAATACCCGCGAGGCGCGCGCGGTTTCCGTCACGAAGCCCTTGGCGGAGAGCCAGCTCAGCGCCTGATTGACCTGGCCCGTGTTGTACCCGAGATCGGCTGCGAGGCGGGCGTGGCTGATGGCCTCCCCCTGCCCGTACTGCAGAAGGACCTTCACTTCGAGCGGATGAAGCTCCCGGGGAGTGGCGGGTTGATCCATTGACGTGCTACCTCTGGAGTTTTTCCTCGAGCGCTCCCAGGAACAACCCCACATCGGTGATGATGCCAATGGTCTGCCCGGAGCCTCTGTCTGAGAGTTTTGTCACGACGGCGGGGTTGATGTCAACGCAGATGGTCCGGGAGCAGGCGGGAATCATGTTGCCGGTGGCGATCGAATGCAGCATGCTGGAAAGCATGATCACCACCGCGGCGCCCTTCACCAGCCGTGCGTAGGCGCGCTGTGCCGCCAGCATGTCCATCTCCGTTTCCGGCAGGGGTCCATCGTCCCGCAGGGACCCGGCAAGGACGAACGGCACGTTCGCCTTCACGCACTCGTACATGATCCCCGATTTCACCGCCCCCGCCTTCACGGCGGCGCTGATGGAACCGTGGGCGAACACGGTGTTGATCGCACGGAGGTGGTTGCGATGTCCCTCGAACACGGGCCTGCCGGTCTGCAATGAGATGCCCAGGGAGGTGCCGAAGAGGGCGCTTTCCACGTCGTGCACGCCCAGCGCGTTCCCCGCGAGGAGGGCGGACACGTATCCTGCGCGCACGATCGAGGCGAGCGCGGGTCCGCCGCCCGTGTGGATCACGACGGGTCCGGCGACCACGACGACCCTGCCCCCCGACGCCTTCTGGCGGCGCAGCTCCTCGGCAACCCGGGCGATGGCCACGTCGACGCTGCGCTCGGAGGAGACGTCGCTGGCCATGAAACCGAACTCCTCGCTCTCCCGGTCATGGAAGAGCGGGATGATCCGCACGGAGCGGCTCGTGCATACGATGCCTTCGCCGGCCTTCACGTCCCTGATGAGCCGGCAGGCCAGCCCGCCCTGTCTTTCCACCACCACCCCGTCCATCCGCAGGTCCGCCACGTCGCGCCATTGTCCCCGCCGGAAGACCTGGGTCCGCCGGTTGGTCGTGGCATAAAAGTCGTCGGGGACGCAGGAGTCCTTGGTGGCGGGGCGCACCAGGGCTTCCTGCACTTCCTTCTCGTAGCAGCCCTGGTTCACGAGGTGGCCGGTCACGGCATCGAGCTGCTCCTCGTTGCCGCATTTCACTTCGAACTCAATGCGGGTGGGGTCCGTGCGGATCTTGCCCATTGAGAAGTCGATGACCGTGTAGTCGGCACCTTCGTCAACGATGATGTTCAGCATCCGGGTGAGAAGGCCCGAATCGATGAGGTGTCCCTCGGCGAGAAACCGGCGCGCGTAGGGGGCCATGACGATGGCTAGAGGTGCAGCTCTTTCGAGAACTGGTCGATCGCGGCGCGGGTGAAGGCAATCTTTTCCCGGGCCAGCTCGCGGCTCTTGTCGAAGTGGAATTTCTCGGTGAAGGAGAGCTCTCGCGCGATGTATTGCAGTATCTCCTGCATGGTCTTCATGTTGTACCAGATGAAGGCGCCCACCGAGAGCCGTGCAAAGCCCACCGCCCCGATGGAATCCAGCAGGTTCGCGTCGAACAGGAGCTTCGCTTCCACCGAGCCGGGGTTTCCGTTGGGCATGTGGTTGATGATCGCGTCGAGGACCACGGGGATCTTCTCCGGCACGAAACCTGTCTCGTGCAGGATGGCCTCCGCCCGGTCCGCCGAGCTCTTCGGATGACCCACGGACATCTCGATGTCGTGCAGGAAGCATGCCGCGTGCAGTATCTCTTCGTCGTGCTCTATGCCTTCACCGATCTCCCGGGCCAGGTGGTATACCCTGAAGGAGTGCTCGTACCCCGAGCCGAGCCTCCCGGAGGTCAGGTCCTTCGCATACTGCTGGATGAGCTTTCGCATGTCGGGAGTGTACTGGAGAGAAGGTGCTGATGCAAGGCAAGGCCGCCGCCGACTCTTGCCATAAGATATATCTAATTGATGGCATAATGACGAATTAAATATGTCAATAATTTATATTTGCCAAAAAATAGTTGTCAATTTGCCAATTATTGTGTATAGTATAGTCATGATAGACGAGATTGATCGAAAGTTGATCGACATGCTCCAGGGAAACGCCCGGCTCTCCAATGCGGAAATGGCAGAGGCCGTGGGCCTCACTGTTTCGTCGGTGCACGAGCGGGTGAAGAAACTGGAACGCAAGGGCGTCATCAAGGGATACGTCGCCGTCATAGACCCGGAGAAGCTGGGTAAGCCCCTTCTTGCCTTTCTCCGGCTGACGGTGAGCTCCCACGAGAGCGCCCAGAGCGCGATACGCGCGCTCTGCGAATCCGAGCCCGACATCCTGGAATGTCACAATGTGGCCGGCGAGGACTGTTTCATCCTCAAAGTCCGGGCCGAAGGACCGAAGCGGCTCGAACAACTTCTCTCCGCGATCCGCAACAGCGTGGAGGCGGGCAGGTCGGTCACCAACATCGTCCTTTCGTCGTACAAGGAATCATCACGAGTTGCCCCCGCTCCGATGGAACAAGGAGACTGATATGAGCACCCTGGATCTCACCGTGCTTTTGAACGGTGTCGATCGCGGCACCGTGGGCCCTGCACGCTTTCCCCTTCGCATGGTTCTGGTCGAAGGCGAGGCGCTGCGGCTGCCCTTGTCCCGCATGCGGGTCAGCGTTCTCTCGGGAACCGCCTGGATCACGCAGGCAGGTCAGGATACCCTCCTGCAAAACGGGGCATTCTTCGACCTTTCCGCCGCCGCGGACAGGGCCGTGATATCCGCGATCGGGGCCGTGCCTCTCTGCTTCGAGATGCGCTGATTCCATGCTACGATCCGGCGCGCCTACTCCGCGCGGACGAACGCCATCCTTGCGCACTCCGACTATTCCCTGATCCTCGCCGAGGACGACGGCCGGGTCGTCGGCTGGAGCCTCGTCTATGTCGATCATGCCTTCAACTCGTGGTACGGCACGCGCATCGGTTTCTTCGGTGCATTCGAATGCGTCGAGGATTTCGGCGCCGCCCGCGCCCTGGATGACGCGGCGATTTCGTGGCTCCGTGCCCGGGGCATGAACCGGGTGCGCGGACCCATCCATCCCGTGGCGGAAAGCTGGGGGTTCCTCCTCGATGGCGGCGAGCCGCCGGTCTTCATGGCGCCGTACAATCCCGGCTACTACAACGATTTCGTCCAACGGCTGGGCTATGCCAAGGTGAAAGACCTGCTGGCGTACGACGCGAGCACGGAGCGCAACTACAGGATCCCCGAGAGGTTCTCGACGTTCGGAGAGCGAAGGCTCGCCGACGGTTCGGGGCTGACGGTGAGAATGCTCTCCATGAAGGACTTTGTGCGGGACGCGGATGCGATATTGTCGATCTCCAACGAAGCCATCAAAGACAACTGGGGATACGTCCCGCTCAACCGGCAGGAGTTCCAGGACATGTTCCGCAAGCTGAAGCCGATTGCGGACCCTCATGCGATCTGGTTCGTGGAACACCGGGGCACGCCCGTCGGGTTCGCGCTGGGCTTCCCCGACTTGAACATGATTCTCCGCCGAATTGGCGGACGGCTCCTGCCCTTGGGGTTTCTCCCGCTTCTCTTCGGGATCCGCAGCGTCACCGACTACCGGCTCTTCGGTCTCGCGGTGCTCCCCCAGTACCACGGAAAGGGGCTGGACGTCCTCCTGTACCTCCAGATCTACAAGGCGCTCTCGCCCCGCATCCGCCGGCTGGAAGCCAACTACGTGCTGGAGGACAATCTGCGGATCCGCAACGCGCTGGAAAAGCTCCGTCTCGACCTCGTGAAGACTTACAGGGTCTACGAGAAGCCGCTCGACTAGGGCGCGGCACAGGTCGAACAGTCGATCCTGTTGACTTCACGGCCCCCTATGCGCATCTTCCCATCTCGTAAACATGGATGCCGCATCCTTTGAGCAGGCCCCGCCGTCCCCCACGATCGATGCCGGGAAGACGCTTCCCTGGCTGATCTATCTCGTCTTCTTCGCGGTCCTCAACGAGACGGTCTTCAACGTCTCCACTCCGGCAATTTCGCGGGCGTTCGGGCTGAGCCCGTCCGGCGTGAGCTGGGTGATGACGGCCTTCATCGTGTTCTTCGCCATGGGCTCCGTCATCTTCGGCCGGCTGTCCGACATCTTCAGCCTCAAGCGCCTGATCCTGATCGGCATCTGCATCTATGCGGGGGGCTCGGCCGCGGGCTTCGCCGTGCAGTCCTCCTACCCGGGCGTGATCGTCGCTCGTGCCATCCAGGGAGCCGGGGCCTCGGCGATACCCGCCCTCATCATGGTACTCGTGGCGCGTTTCTTTCCCGCTGAGGACCGGGGCAAGGTCTTCGGGACCATCACCTCCGTGGTGGCATTCGCCGCCGGAGTGGGCCCGGTGATCGGCGGCTTCGTTTCGGGCACGCTGGGGTGGCCTTTCCTTTTCATCATTCCCCTGCTCACCCTGGTATCGATTCCCTTCTTCTCCCGGCTCCTTCCCGCGGAAGCACGACGCAAGGGAAGCGTGGACATTCTCGGCGCCGTTCTCGTCGCCGCGGGCATCACCGCCTTCATCTTCTTCCTTTCCTTTTCCGCCTGGTACTATCTGGCCGCGAGCGCTGCGGCAATTGCCGTCCTGGTGCTCCACATCCGGCGCACGCCGAACCCGTTCATCCAGCCCTCGCTTTTCGGGAACGTCCGGTTCCGCGCCGGCATGATCGTGGGATTCCTCGTCTTCAGCTCGTCGATCGGCATCATTTTCATCATTCCACTCATGTTCACGACCCTGCGCGGACTCAGCACGAGGGAGATCGGGCTCCTGATGTTCCCGGGGGCGATCAGCGGGGTTGTGTTCGGTAGGCTGGGCGGCAACCTGGCGGACAGGAAAGGCAACCGCCTGGTCATCGGCGTCGGGCTTCTGCTCCTCATCGCCAGTCTCTTTCTGATTTCCTTCCTTCTCGACCTGTCCCCATGGTTCGTCTCCGTCGGGCTCCTGCTGACCTATGTAGGGTTCACCCTGATCCAGACCGCTTTGATCAACAGCGTGTCCCAGACCCTGGACGTGCGCGAGACGGGGACTGGCATGGGGCTTTTCAACCTTGTTACCTTCATCTCCGCCGCGGTCGGCACGGCGCTCGTCGCGAGGGTCCTGGCGGGCGGATGGCTGGACGTGAGGCTCAACCCGCTCATCACGGAGAGCAAGGCGTTCGCCTACAGCAACCTGATGGTGGCGTTCGCGGTACTGATCGCGGTGGGGGGCATAGTCTACTTTGCCAGGTACAGGAAGCGATCGGAAGCGTCTCCGGCACCCTCGAAGGGACGGTCTGCTGCCTGACCGAGCGGACGCGCTACTGCGCGAAGATCGAATTCACGATCACCGAATTATTGACGTCAGCGGGGAAATCGGTTCTTGTCGTTCCTGCCCAATAGCAGCCGACATTGTAGGAGCCATTATTGTAGTAACCCGCCGTGTAGATCGTGCCATTCAAGACGGTGATGCCGAGCGCGTAGTTATTCGATCCGGCCGAGGCGGGGATGGGAAGCAGAGTCATGACGCCATCCATCCAATAGCACGGGACATAGTTCGCGCCATTGTAGGCGTATCCGGCTACATAAACATGACCACCGGAGACTACGATTGAAGAAGTCCATGCGGGATTCGTGCCGATCCCCGGAAGGTCCGTTGGCGGGGAGCTGTGTCCGATCCAGTAGCATGGAACGACAGTTGTGGCAGTGAGATAGTAGCCTGCGGTATACACGGTGCCGCTGGAAACGAAAATGGACACGGCTTTTGAGAGCGTCGCGCCTGTGCCGTCAGGAAGCACGAAGCCGTTCGTGCCCGCCCAGTACACGGCGCGGTTTCTCAAAGCAACACTGTCGTTGAAATACCCGGCCGTGTAGATCATTCCTCCCGAGGAGAAGATGGAGTTCGCAAAGACGTTCGTAGCCGTGTAGCCGCTGGGTGCAGAGAGGTCCTGCCTCGTCGTGCCGTTCCAGTAGCAGGCGACGCTCACACCGGATGAGTAGTAGCCGGCGGTCAGAACCGTATTTCCACTCACGTAGATTCCCGAAGCGCCCACGGTCGCTCCCCCAGGAGCGGGCAGAATCACGGGCGCGCCATCATTTGCCCAATAGCAGGCTGCGCTACTCGATCCCGTATAGTAGGTGCCCACGGTGTAGACGGTTCCCCCTGAAACGACAGCCGCGTAGCCGCTGGAGTTCGTCGCCCCGGG
>JBEKXR010000063.1:0-12017 GCA_049511935.1 Spirochaetia bacterium
CGACCGCCCCGCCCGCCCCGACGAACTCCGCGATCGCCGATTCGTGTTTTCGCGTCGCCCAGACCGCGTTGGATTCAGTCGGCGCGATCCGGTTTTCCTTGGCCATGACGAGGCCCCGGTACTCTCCGAGGGATTCCCAGGGCAGCGCCTCAGGGTCGGTGAAGGTCTGCAGGTCGAAACCGATCTGCGCCGCGGCCTGGCGCAGCGAGTCCCGCATCGCCTCGGGCGCATGATAGAAGTCCCCCACCAGGGCCGCGATCCGTCGTGCCGTCATCTGTCACCTCTCTGCAGATTCTCAAGGATAAAAAAGGAAGATGTTTCCCGCGTCGCGGCTCAGTCATGCTCGAGGAGCTCGATGATGACCTTCAAGTCCCGGGTGGCATCGAAGTACGCGTAGCGTCCGCCGGTGTACTCCCCCGTCTGCAGGAGCGGCATGTTCTCCTTCTGCAATTCCGCCACCTTTTCCTTCATTCCCCTGATCTCGAAGGCGATATGGTGCACCCCCTCGCCCTTGCGGTTCAGGTCCTCCCTCCAGGTGCTGGGCTCGTCGTCGGGCTGAATGAGCTCCAGCTCCAGGGTCTGCCCGACCTTGAAGAAGGCCAGCTTCGCGCGTGCCGGGGTAGGACTGCCCCTGTACTTGGCCTGGGTCTTGTCCACCGTATCGGTGATGACGATGTTCGGCTTGGCCACGCCGAGGAAATCCGCGTAGACCTGTGCCGTCTTCTCGATGTCGTGCACGAGAATCCCGACTTGGGTCACGACCTGAGACCCCAGGATGCCCTTTTTCACGAGTATGATCCTCCTTCACCCGCCCACTGACACACTGCCCTACGAGATCCCGAACGATGCCTCCGCCGCTGCCACCGTCTGGCTGATGAGCGTCGCGATCGTCATCGGGCCCACACCGCCGGGCACCGGCGTGTACGCGGCGCATCGGTCGATGACCGGGGCAAGCTCGACGTCTCCGATGCTGCCGGGATGGTACCCGGCGTCCACGACGACGGCCCCGTCCCTGATCCAGGCCGCCTTGATGAACCCGGGCCTGCCGACCGCGCCGACGACAATGTCGGCGGCCTTCACGATATCGGGCAGGCCCTGCGTCTTCGAATGGCAGATCGTCACGGTCGCATTTGCGTTCAGAAGCATCATGGCCACTGGTTTTCCAAGGATCGGGCTGCGGCCGACGACCACCGCGTGCCGGCCCTCCAGAGGGATCCCGTAGTGCGCGAGCAGGCGCATGATGCCCGCGGGTGTCGCCGAGCCGTACGCCGGCTCTCCCATCGCCATTCTCCCGAACCCGAGCATCGTCACGCCGTCGACGTCCTTCGAGAGCGCGATCCGCTCGAAACAGCTCCGCTCGTCGATCTGTTTCGGCACCGGATGCTGCAGGAGGATCCCATGCACCTCGGGGTTGGCGTTCAGCTCGTCGATCCGCGCAAGAAGCTCCGCCGTTGACGCCGCCTGCGGGAGCACGACCTTCAGGGACTCCATTCCCACGCGCCGGCAGGCGCCGCCCTTCATCTTCACGTACGTCGCGGACGCCGGGTCATCTCCGACGAGGATGGTGGCCAGGATCGGCGGCCTGCCGCCGGCCTTTTCCCGGATCTTCGACACCCGGGCCGAAAGCTCGGCCTCGATCGCCTGAGAGAGAGCCTTTCCATCGAGCACGGTGCCAGCCATGATTCCTCCTGAGTCGGATGAATGCCCGTCGCGGATTGACGATGCGAGCATACCATTGGCCGTCTCGCGCGTCACCCGACCCGGGCGATGCCTCGTCTCGAAAGACAGCCGCGCTGCCGCTCTCCTGTCTTGACATGCCCGGGGAAACATGGAACATTTTATTCATTCACGCCGACGGTACCGGACACTCTTTGATCGCTGCATCGTCGATGCTCGCGGTACGTGTGAGATGTGAATGGTTTTCAACGGAGGTTTCAAGCTCATGAAGTACGCCAAGGTATTTCTCCCCATCGTGCTCGCGCTCATCGTCGGCGCGTGCGCCCGGCCGCCCCAGGCCGACATCGATGCCGCCCGGGCATCCGTGGCCGACGCCGCGAAGAATGCCGATATCGTCGCCTACGCGCCAGACACGCTGAAGTCGGCCCAGGACAAGCTCGCCCAGATGGAAACCGAGCTCACCGCGAAGCATTACGACAAGGTGAAAGCGCTCGCCCTCGATGCGAAGGCCACCGCGGGGACCGCGGCGAACGACGCGGCCAGGGGCAAGGAGAAGGCGCAGGCGGACGCGACGGCGCTGATCGCCGCTCTCAAGCAGGCCCTCCCGGATGCCTCGAAGAAGCTCGCTGCCGCGAAGAGAGTGCGGGGGATCAAGCTGGATTTCGCGGGGCTCACGAAGCAGCTCTCCGACGCTCAGGCGGCCGTTGCGGATGCGGACAAGGACCTCACCGACGGCAACTTTGCCATGGCGCTCCAGAAGGCCACCGCGGTGCAGGCCCAGCTCTCGGACGGGGAGAAGGCGATCGCGGACGCCGTCCGGGCAACGGGAAACAAGAAGCAATAGGCTCACTCGTGGGGCGCTCGCCCCGACCGCGCACACGACCTCCCCGGACGCGGAGCCCCGCGGCGCCGGGGAGGTTTTTGTTCCCGGACCCGCGCACCGAGAGAACTGCCGCTACCCGGGAAATATCGCCTGGAGGAGACCCTGCCCGATCCTCCCCAGGCGCACGGCACACACGACACCCGCCGCAAGTACGATCGCGTCGACGACCCGTGCCCAGGGTGCGTAGGGGCCGACGACGAAGACAATCGCCGCGGCGGAGAGGCTGAAGAGGAAGAAGGCGAGGCCGTAGAGCTTTTTGCGGGGAGAGAACCGGCGTCGAGCTCCGGCGGGATGCACGTCGAGCCAGAGGAAGAGCCGCCGCTGCTCGGAGACGGAGTCTTTCCAGGGTTCCATCATTTTTCGGGGAACGCCGCAGGCCGGGCAGACCCCTCCGACCCTCCGCGCCTCCGTCACGTAGCCGCACGACCTGCACCGCATGAGCTCCGTCAAGGCGTCCCCTCCCCCTGGTTCAACCCTGCTTCTTGACCGCTTCCTCCGCAAGGCTCATCAGCGGCTTCAGCATGCCCACGAACTCCATGGGGAAGATGAACTTGGTGGCCGCGCCTGTTCCCATTTGCTTGAGCGTCTCGAAGTATTGCAGCATCATGGTCTTTGCATCGACCGTCTTTGCCGTTCCAAAGATCTTTTCCAGGGCCAGGGCAAAGCCCTCGGCGCGCAGGATCGCTGCCTGCCGGTCGCCCTCGGCCTTGAGAATAGCCGATTGTTTCTCCCCCTCAGCCACGAGGATTGCGGACACCTTCTTCCCTTCACTCTCGATGACCATGGCCCTGCGGATCCTCTCCGCGGACATCTGCCGGTTCATGGCGTCCTGGATATCCTTGGGCGGCACGATCTCCCGTATCTCGACGCTGGTGACCTTCACGCCCCAGCGCTCAGTCACCTCGTCGAGCTTGACTCGCAGTATCCGGTTGATATCCTCCCGCTTTGCCAGCACGTCGTCCAGCGGGATGTCGCCGATCACCGCGCGGAGTGTCGTGGTGGCGATCCCCTGGCTGGCGCCCGCGAAGTTCGCCACCTGGATGACCGACAGGCTTGGATCCATGACGCGCCAGTAGATGAGGAAGTCGACGTCGATGGGCGCGTTGTCCTTGGTGATGCAGGTCTGGCTGGGGATCTCCAGGAACAGCTCCCGGAGGTCCGTCCACACCGGCTTGTCCACGATGGGAATCAGGAAGACGAGCCCCGGGCCCTTCGCGCCGATGGTGCGGCCGAGCCTGAACACCACCAGGCGCTGGTATTCACGCACGACCTTGATCGCCGACGAAAAGATGATGATCACCACGATGACGATGATTGCGAGAAGCACGTAGCTCATGTTGATACCTCCGTAGTTTGAGATGTCCAGACCCTATTTCATGCTGCGGCGCACGAGAAGCCGAAGACCGTCCCTGCCCACCACTTCCACCCGCTCTCCGGACCCGACGCCGCCTTCGACGGATCGCGCGCTCCACTGCTCGCCGGCCAGGAGGACGAGCCCCTCGGGGGCGAGGTCCGTGACGGCGGTGCCCGCCCCGCCGACCAGCGCCTCGACGCCGAAGCTGATCTTCCGCGCCTGCGCGCGGATGCCCTTGCCCAGGACAAAGGTGAAGAATGCCACAACGAGTATCGTCATCACGACGATCACAGCAACGGAGATGTGGGCAGCAGCCCCTGCTGGTGGCATACCGGGGGGCCCTGGAGCGCTTCCGGGGGCTGACGACGGCCGCCACGGCGGGAACAGCAGAAAGGATCCGAGCACAAAGGCCACGATGCCGCCCGCGGTGAGTAATCCGTGTGTCGGCGCCTTGAGGTCGATGAGGAAGAGGCCGACCGCGAGCGCGATGAAGATGATTCCCCCGATGTTCGTGGGCAGGTTGCCGAATGCAATGAAGGCGAGCAGGAGGGCGATCCCCCCGGCAACCCCGGGCGCAATTGCCCCCGGAGAGGTGAGCTCGAAAATCACCCCGAAGATCCCGATCACGAGCAGGATGTAGGCAACGTCGGGGTTCACGAGGAAGGCGAGAATCCAGTCCATGAAGCTCATGCGGAAGCGTCGCACCTCGGCGCCCGACGTCCGGAGAACGACGTCCCCGGTGGAGGTGCGCACGGTGCGGCCGTCGATGCGGGCAAGCAGCTCTCCGAGGCTCGGAACGGCAAGGTCCGCCACGTGACGCGCGACCGCCTCGGTGTCGGTGAGGGAGATGCTGCGGCGCACGGCGTCGTTCGCCCAGTCCGCGGGTCTGCCGCGGAGGGCGGCCAGTGACTTCAGCTTCGCCGTCGTGTCGTTGAGGATCTTCTCGCCCATGACGCCCGCGATGTCCGAGCCGTTGGAATTGACCGGGTGCGCCGCCCCGATGTGCGTGCCCGGCGCCATCGCCGTCACCTGCGCGGCCATTGCAATGAAGACGCCGGCAGATGCGGCGCGCGCACCCGAAGGTGTCACGAAGACGGCAACGGGAACAGGGGAAGCAAGGATTTTCTCGACGATCTGATCCATGGAGGTCCCCAGTCCGCCGGGAGTGTCCAGCTCGATGACGGCAAGGTCCGCCCCTTCCCGCTGCGCCCTGTCCAGGCCGCGCAGGATGTAGCGTGCGGAGATCGGATCGACCGGGCCGGAGAGGGTCAGGACCGCCGCGACCCTCCCCTGGGACACAGCTGCGGAAGCGCACGCGCAGATGAGGAAACCCGCCAGGAGCCCCTTCATGCACTCCCCTTCCTTCCCCGCAGTATATCCGCGAGGAGCGGGGCATATCCAGCGCCGCAGACCAGGGTGCGCGTTCACAGTTTGAGGTCCCCGGCAATCCGTCCGATACTGATCACGCAGCCATGAAGGGCGAGGGCTGCTTGCCGTCATCGCCCTGGTGTGGAGGAATGACCGATGCGCGAGAAAAGCCCACATTCGATGTTGAAGTGGATCAGCAGGACCTATGACATGTCTCCCGCCGCGCTGGCCCGGATGTTCCAGAGAAACGCGCAGACGGCAAGCGTCTGGCTCAATTGCACATCGCCCGAAGGACGATATTCAGAGCGCCGCCCTGCGGGCAGCGTGCCCGAGATCTACTTCCGGGGATGCGCCTTCAGGTATTCCCCGAGGTACTGCGTCGCCATCTCGAAAGAGCTCTTGTCGTACGAACGGCCGACGAGGCCCGAGAAAGTTTTCTGCAGCAGGTCTTCCCAGGACGCTTCTGCCTGCGGGGGAACCTGATTGATCTTCAAGCCGTACTTCCGCATCACGTCGATTGCCTGGCCGTCGGCCTTGGCGAGGTCCGGAGCGAGTGATTCGGCGATCTTCTGAGCGGCATCGAGGAGCCGGGGCTGGAGGTCCGCGGGGATCTGGGACCAGCTCTTCATGCTCACCACTGCCGCGCCCCACAGGGGCGCCAGCCTCATCGAAGCCATGTTCCCCGCGATCCCGAACCACTGGCTGGAGGCGGCCACCAGGGGGCTGGTCACCAGCGCGTCCACCATCCCGCCCTGGAGCGAGGTCATCAGGTCCGTGGCCGCGGTCGTGACGGTCTGGAACCCTGCGCTCTGGTATGCCTGCACCTCGTCGGGGTCCCCGCTCCATACCCAGAGTTTCTGGCGCCGCAGGTCGTCCGGGGTCACCACGGGGGCGCGGGAGAAGAAATACACCCAGCCGCTCGGCGACCACATTATCGGTTTGAACCCTCGCTTCTGCAGCTCCGAGTCGAAAAAAGGCTTCATCTTTTCCAGCACGTACGCCAGCTCGTCGTCGCTCTGCAGAAGCAGGGGATAGGAAAGCGTCTTCACGCCGTTGAAGATGCCCTGGAGGCCGGTGACGGTGATGAGGGCGGCATTCAGGGTACCGATGCGCATCTTGCGGATCATGTCGGGCTCGTCTCCGGCCACGCCGCCGGCATAGATCTTCACGCTGACCGTCCCACCCGAGAGCCTCTCCCACTCCGCCGCCAGCCTCCTTGCCCCCAGCTCCCAGGGTGAGCCCACGGGCGCGAGGCTTCCCATCTTGATCGTCAGCGCGGGAACACCCGTCGCGGCGAGCAGCGCGCACAGGATGGCCGCGACGCGCATTGGTCCACGCCTCATCACTCACCTCCCTCGTCTGCCAGAAAATAGTCGTCCACGTGATCCAGCAGCCACCGGGCCTTCCGCTGGTTGATGATATTCACCAGCCGGTCGGGGATGTCGGCATTCACGTCGATCGCGAGCGCCTTGCCGAGAAGCTCGCGGAACTCCGCGGCGTCCTGGTTCTTCACGCTCACCGACGTGGCAAGCGCGATGTAGGGCCCCGCCCGCATTCCCTTCGACAATGCCAGCGCCCGGGCGAAGGACGCACGTGCTTTCTGCTCCCCGCCCCCGAGGTCTGCCGGTGCCCCCCCGTAGAACGAGATGAAGATCTCGTGCACAGCCCCTGCGCCGTAGGCATCGTCCCAGGCGTCGACCTGCTGCAGCATCGCCACGGCACGCGGAACGGCAACGATCTGCACGAAATCGAAAGGATCCGCGCCGAAAGCCCCCAGCCACGCCGCCGCCGCCCAGTACAGGTAGTCGGAATCTTCCTTCCGTGTCAGGCGAAGGGCCGCCTGCACGCCTTCCCTGTTCAGCGCGGCGGTGAATCCGGGGCGGCGGATCTCCAGCCCCTGCAGGACATAGTCGCGCGCGCGCAGGAAGAGCTTCTTGGCCCGTTGATGCATGGCGCGCTGCTCTTCCACCTGCTCGAGAGGAAGCTGGTCGGAGGGGGCCTGGACGAACGCGAAGGCGTAGCCTGCGAAGGCCCGGCCGGTCGCCAGGGCAAGAGGGGCATTGCGCGGGTCCGCCTCCAGCAGCGACTCGTAGGTCTTCATTGCGAAAGGCAGTGCGTCCCGCGCCAGCTCGGGATCGTCTTCCCCGGTGAAGACGGTGCTCTGCCCGCTACCGGCGAGAAAGCCCGCCACCGTGTGCACGGCGAAGGTGGAGCAAGAGGACAATGCAACTGCGAACACCAGTGCGGCGGTGAGGCAGAGGGGACGCGCCGCTCTTCCTGTCCTCATGGCGCTGAGTATACATGATGCACGTTGACGCTGTCCATTCTCGTCCGTACAGTGAATCCTGTCATGGGACTGCGCTATCGGTGCATCCTGATCGATCACGACGACACAGCGGTGGACAGCACCGCGGCAGTCCATTACCCGGCACACCTGGAGGCGCTCCGGGAGCTGCGTCCCGGGCGCATGCCGCCCACCAGAGAACAATGGCTCCTGCGAAATTTCCACGGGATCATGGACTACCTCGAGGGGGACCTCGGGATGACGAAGGCCGAGCTTGCCCGCGAACTGGAGATCTGGAGGAGGTGGACGGGCAGCCACGTCCCCCCGTTCTTCCCCGGGTTCCTCGACCTGCTCGCGGACTACCGGCGTCATGGCGGGCTCGTTGCGGTGATCTCGCACTCTGAGGCCGGTGTGATCGAGGGGCACTACCGCGCGGCCCAGGACCCTCCATTCGTGCCCGATCTCATATTCGGGTGGGAGCACGAAGCCGTGAAGCGCAAACCCAGCCCGTGGCCGGTCCAGGAAGCTCTCCGGCGCTTCGCATGCCCGTCCGAGGACGCGCTGGTCGTGGACGATCTGAAGCCGGGCGTGCTGATGGCCCGGGCGGCGGGTGTCGACTTCGCCGCCGCGGGCTGGAGTCATCGGGTGGCCGAGATCGAGGAGTACATGAAAGCCCACGCCGCGGCATACTGCGCCCGCATCGATGACCTCCGCGCTCTTGTCATCCCGCCGGAGCCGGCGCGCGCTTGAGAGCCATCGGTATTCGGACTATACTTGGAGGTGCGTTCGCAGGAGGGGTGAACGCTGTCTTATGAAGCGCGACACCCAGAAACTGCTCCGGACGATCGAATCACTCTCCACGATCAAGGACCTGGATTCCCTCCTGGAGAGCATCCTCACCGAGGCGCGGCAGTTCCTCATGGCGGACGCGGGCACCATCTATCTTGCGGCCCGCGGCTTCCTCTATTTCAGCTTCGTGCAGAACGACACGCTTTTCCGCGGAGAGACGAAGGACAAGTACATACCAAGCGGCGGCTCGCTGCCCATCGACAAGGCCTCCCTCGCTGGCTACGTGGCGAAGACGGGAGAGCCCATCCTCATCGACGACGTCTACCATATCCAGAGCGACGTCTCCTTCTCCTTCAACCCCGCCTTCGACCAGGAGACCCACTACCGCACCCGCTCCATCCTCGGGGTGCCTCTGAAGACACGGGAGAACGAGATCGTCGGGGTCCTGCAGCTCATCAACGCGAAAAGCGAATCCGGGGAGGTCGTCGCGTTCTCAGTGGATGACAAGCTGTTCATCTCCCAGTTCGCCAAGCCCGCCGCGGATGCCATCGATAAGGCACGGATGTCCCGGGAATTGGTGCTGCGGATGGTGGACCTGGTGGAGCTGCGTGATCCGTTCGAGACCAGCCAGCACGCGAAGAGGGTGGGCGCGTACTCCGTGGAGCTGTACGAGAAATGGGCGGGCACGCGCAACATTTCCGCCCGTGAAATCCGCAAGGTGCGCGAGGTGCTGCGCATTGCCGCCATGCTCCACGACGTGGGCAAGGTCGCGGTGAGCGATACCATCCTGAAGAAATCCGGCCAGCTCAGCTACGACGAAAAGCTCTCGATGAGGCTCCACACGGTCCTGGGGGCACGCCTGTTCCGGCGCGCCACCTCGTTCTGGGACGACATGTCCTCCGAAGTGGCCCTCAATCACCACGAGAACTGGGACGGCTCCGGCTACCCCGGGAGGATCGAGGACCTGTACGCGGAGAAGATCTACATGGGACCGGGAAAGCAGGGCACCGAGATCCCGCTCTCGGCCCGGGTCGTCACGATCGCCGACGTGTACGACGCGCTGGTCTCGCAGCGTGCCTACAAGAACGGCTGGAGGCAGGAGCACGCCCTGCATTACATCCGCTACCAGGCGGGCAAGAAGTTCGATCCCGAGCTGGTCGGCATTTTCCTGAAGATGGGCGACCTGCTCACCGCCATCGCGAAGAAATACTCGTACTAGTTTCCCTGGTGACGGGAATCCGCTGGTCGGGTGTTCGATCATTGATCACGGAGGTGAACGACATGTACTGCCAGAGATGCGGCAAGGAAGTGGCCGCTGAGGCCTCATTCTGCCCCAGCTGCGGCGCCCCGGTGCGCACGGCTGCAATGGGGCCGGGGTACCAGTGCGGGAAGGCTGTCAGCCCGTTCAGCCGGCTCGCCGCCCTGCTTCTCTGCTTTTTCCTGGGATGGCTCGGCGTGCACCGCTTTTACGTCGGCAAGGTGGGTACCGGTGTCGCCATGATATTCACGCTCGGCGGCCTGGGCATCTGGACCCTGATCGACTTCATCATGATCATCGTGGGCGGTTTCACGGACGCGAACGGGCGGTTCGTTCTGGACTGGCAGACCTGATCCGCATACAGTGTCGGTCATGATTCGTCTGGGCATCATCGGCACCGGCGGCATGGCCAACACCCACGCGGAGAGCTTTTCCCCGATGAAGGGGGTGCGGCTCACCGCGTGCTGCGACATCGATCCCGCGCGGGCACGGGCGTTCGCCGCGCGGTGGAACATCCCGAAGTGGTACACTGACTATCGCGAATTGCTCGCGGTGGAGACGCTGGAGGCCGTTTCCGTCGTGACCGCGGACGCGGCGCACGCTCCCGTGTCGCTGGCAGCGATTGCCCGCGAGGTTGCGATCCTCTGTGAAAAGCCCCTGGCGACATCGCTGGCGGACGCGAGAAAAATGCGTGACGCGGCCCGCGCGAAGGGTGCGGTCACGCACGTGAACTTCTCCTACCGCAACGCCCCCTGCGTCCAGGCGGCTGCCGCGCTGATCCGCGCGGGAGGCATCGGCCGGGTGCTGCACGTCGAAGCGAGCTATCTCCAGAGCTGGCTCGTGCAGGACACATGGGGGGACTGGAGAACCATGGACGCTTTCACCTGGCGGCTCTCCCGCCGGCACGGCAGCGCCGGGACACTCGGCGATATCGGCTGCCACATCTACGACCTCACCGCGTTTCTCTGCGGCGACATCTCCGAGATCAGCTGCCGGCTAGCCACGTTCGACAAGGGAGTGGCCGGCAATCGGGTCGGTCCGTACGTCCTGGACGCGAACGACAGCTTCGTCTCGACAGTGAAGCTCGCCGGGGGAGGAATCGGCAGCGTGCATGCCACGCGGTGGGCGTCGGGCCAGCTCAACAGCCTGAAGGTCAGGGTCTACGGCGACGAAGGCGCGGTTGACGTGGATCTCGACCGGTCCCGCGAGGTGTACGGGCTGGCGAAGTCGAAGCGCGCAATGCGCCCGGCGTCATGGAAGGACGTGAAGTCGCCGAGAACACCCAGCCAGTACGCACGGTTCATTGCCGCCGTGAGCCGCGGCGCGAGCGACGAATCGGATTTCGCAAATGGCGCCCGTGTCCAGGCCTGCCTCGAGGCGAGCTTCACCTCCGACAGGAGGCGGAAGCCCGTGCGGGTCACGCCGTAGACGGTCCCTCTCAGCCCGCCAGGACCGCGTCGATCTTCGCCAGCTCCTCCCGCGTGAACGCAGGGCTGCGGACCACGCCCGCGCAGTCGTCGATCTGCGAGGGCCTGCTCGCCCCGATGAGGACCGAGGTGACCCGGCCCGAGCGCAGCACCCACGCCAGCGCCATCTGCGCGAGGCTCTGCCCCCGGGAGGAGGCGATGTCGTTCAGCCGGCGCAGACGTGCCCGCACCGCCTCGTTGATGTCCTCCGGCTTCAGGGACACGCTGGGGCCGGCGGCACGGGAATCAGCGGGGATGCCCGCGAGGTAGCGGTCCGTGAGGAGGCCGCGCGCAAGCGGCGAGAAGGCAATGCACCCCACCCCCTCGGATTCGAGCAGGTCGAGCAGCCCCTCCTCCACCCAGCGATTGAGCATGGAATAGGAGGGCTGGTGGATGAGACAGGGCGTTCCGAGGCTCCGGAGGATCTCGATGGCCTGCCGTGCTTCGGGCGGCTTGTAGTTGGAGATGCCCGCGTACAGCGCCTTGCCCCGGCGGACCAGGAGATCGAGGGCCGCCATTGTTTCTTCAAGGGGCGTCTCGGGGTCCGGTCGGTGCGAGTAGAAGATGTCCACGTACTCCAGGCCCATGCGCCGCAGGCTCTGGTCCAGGCTCGCCACGAGGTACTTCTTCGAGCCCCATTCCCCGTACGGCCCCGGCCACATCAGGTACCCGGCCTTGGTCGAAATGATCATCTCGTCGCGCCACGCCCCCAGGTCGCTCCTGAGGATCCTGCCGAAGCACTCCTCCGCGGATCCGGCCGGCGGGCCGTAATTGTTGTCCAGGTCGAAGTGCGTGATTCCGAGGTCGAACGCCCGACGGATCATCGCGCGGGCGTTTTCCATCGCCGATTCGCCCCCGAAGTTGTGCCAGAGGCCGAGGGACAGAATGGGCAGCTTCAAGCCGCTGCGGCCGCACCGGGCGTACGTCATTGAAGAATA
>JBEKXR010000064.1:0-11954 GCA_049511935.1 Spirochaetia bacterium
GACAGGCTCGTCCTCGGCACAATGGTCGTCCGCTCGCCCGGCGAGGTGTGTCGGTGGACGGAGCTTCTCGGGCAGCGGTTCGCCGCGGGCATCGATGCGCGGGACGGGCGCGTTCGAATCAGCGGGTGGACGGAAGACGCGGCGCGCTCGGACACCGAGGTGGCTGCAGGCCTCGGCGCACTTGGCCTGCGGTGGCTCATCTACACCAATATCAGCCGTGACGGAACACTCTCGGGGCCCGACATCGAACGCACGAATAGTGCGGCACGCGCGGCGGGTCTCCCCACGATCCTCTCCGGGGGAATCGGGTCTGTGAACGACGTGGAGGAGGTCGCGGAGAAGAAGGATTCCCTGGTCGCGGGGGTCATCATGGGGAAAGTGCTGTACGAGTCACGCGTGAATCTCGGAGCGCTTCTCAAGCGTTATCCTCAGTCTTCGTTTTCGGCCTGGGATTCCTGAGTCCTGAAAAGCAGAAGGATATTCTCCGCCACCTCCTCGGGTTTCCTGCCTTCTGTCTCCACGGCCGTTCCCATCGAGTCGTAGACGGGCATCCTGCTCTCGTACAGGGCGCGCAGCGCGCTTTCGGAGAGCGCGAGAAGCGGCCGACCCGCGTTCTCCCGTGTTCTCTCACGCACAGTCTGCAGCGAGACGCGCAGGTGGAAGACCGCGGCGGGGCCCGAGAAGAAGTCCCGGTTGCGGGGCTGGGCGGGCGCACCGCCGCCGGTGGCAACGACGAGCCGTGTCCGCTGCCGCAGGGAAGCCAGTGCTTCCGCTTCCCTGTCCCGGAAGGCGCGCTCCCCGAGATCCTGGAAGAGGCGCGCCACCGGGGCGCCCGCCCGCGCTTCCACGAGCTCGTCCGTGTCAACGAGATCCCAGCCCAGCCGCGCAGCGAGAATTCTTCCCACGGTTGTCTTGCCCGAGCCCATGAAGCCGATGAGGATGATGCGGTCCGGTTTCACGACCCGTGCAGCGGCAGGAGCCGGTCCAGCACCTCGTTCAGCTCCGGCACGGTTCGGGCGTACCGGATGATCGCCTCGAGGTAACCGGCAGGCTCGCCCGTGTCGAGGCGCTCTCCCTGCACCCGGCGGAAGACCACGCGCCCCCGGCGCGCGAGGGCGAGGACCGCGGGCGTGTGAAAAAACTCCCCCGTGCCGTGCCGCGTCCATTCCGCCTCCAGCAGGTCGAGAAAGTCCGGGGTGTACAGGAACCTGCCGATCGATGCTTCCCCGCTCGGCTCCTTCCCCTGCTCGGGTTTCTCGACGATATCGGTCACGTGCAGGTTGTCCTCCGCGATCGCAATCACCCCGTAGCGGTTGATATCAGGCGGCTCATGGAGCGTGGCGAGGACCGAGCAACCGGTTTTCTCCCACGTCTCGATGAGCTGGCGCGCGAGCGGAGGCGAACCGAAATGCAGATCGTCCGGGTACGCGACGATGAAAGGCTCCTTGCCCACGAACGAACGGGCCAGGAGGAGCGCGTGTCCCGTACCGCGCATTTCCTGCTGGCGGACAAAGTAGCAGGTTGCCTTCGGCGGCGCGATGGCCCGCAGTTTCTTCGTGTCTCCCGCGGCCTGAAACACCGCCTCCAGCTCCCGTTCGCGGTCGAAGTAGTCTTCCAGGGATTTTTTCCTGCGCGAGGTGATGAAGAGAATCTCCGTGATGCCCGAGGCCACGAGCTCCTCCACGATGAAATCGATCGAAGGCCGGGTGACCAGCGGCAGCATCTCCTTCGGGATTGTCTTTGTCACGGGCAGGAACCGGGTGCCATAGCCCGCGGCGACGATGACGCCTTTCATGGCTGCCAGTATAGCAGAGACGCCGCATCGAATGCACGCCTTTGATTGACGCGGCAGGAGGAATCCGGTAGTGTGAATCGCCGCGGAGGGTGGCATGAAGATCTGGATCAAGCTTCTCATCGGATCGCTGATCGGGCTGGCCGCGGGCTTTTTCATCCCCGTGCAGGCGCAGGGAGTCTTCGATTCCGTTTCGAGCTTCCTGATCGGGATCGGCCGTTACGCGCTGTTTCCCTTCATCTTTTTCTCTCTCGGCATCGGCACCTCGGAGCTGCGGCAGGAGAAGCGGCTCCTGCGGGTGTACTTCTCCATCTTCAAGTACCTCGTGCTCTCCGCGGGCCTCCTCATCATCATCGGCACGCTGTCGGTCCTCGTGTTCCCGCCCGAGCGGATACCCATCACGATCGAGGCGGACCGCGCATTCTCCGCGGTGAGCGTCATCGACGGCCTGAAGGTCATCTTCCCCCGGAACCTCTTCGCCGTGTTCTTCGGAAGCGGCGATTTCCTGCTGCCCATCGTCGTGCTGGCGTTCCTCCTCGGGCTGAACATGGACTTCGACCGGCAGCTCACGCGCCCGGTCGTGCAGATTTTCGACTCTCTCTCCCGCATCTTCTACCACCTCAATTCGCTCATCGTGGAGCTGTTCGCCATTGCGCTCATCGCCATTGCGGCAGCGCGGATCTCGCACTTGTCCCATGCGGAGCTGGGCATGTACAAGCAGATCATCATCATCGTTGCGGTGGACGTGGTCGTCGTGGCCTTCGGCGTTTTTCCCGGCGCGCTGTACATGATGGGCATCAGGGAAAACCCGTACCGATGGCTGTACGCGTCGATCGGCCCCGCAATCGCGGGGCTCTTCACGGGTGACCAGTACATCTCCCTCGGCATCGTGACGAAGCATGGCAAGGAGAGCCTCGGCGTCCCTCGAATGGTCGGGTCGGCGGTCTACCCTCTGTTCGCCATTCTCGGTCGAGCCGGCACAGCCATGGTGTCCACGGTATCCTTCATCCTGATCCTGCGCTCATACTCGAGCCTGGAGATCACATTCCTGCAGACACTCTGGGTGATGTTCTTCTCATTCATCGTCTCGTTCATTCTCGGGGCGATGCCGGGCAATGGCGCCTTTTACGCCATCTTCATGCTCTGCAGCCTGTACGCGAAGGGTCTCCAGGAGGGCTACCTGATCCTTCGGACCATTGCCCCTCTCCTGGTAAGCTTCGGCGCGTTCATCGACGTCCTCTCTTCCGCGTTCGTTTCACTGCTCATCGCGCGGGAAGAAAACGTGTGGACCGAGGTGGAGGCCGAGAACTTTATTTAGGCGCCGAATGAAGCCGTATGCCAAACCCGATTCCAATCGAAACCATGAGTTGATCCCAGAAGGGTTGGCCCGCTCCGTCCCAGAGATGGAAGATGGGGTAGAATGCCCGAAGGTTCAGCAGGAGATCCACCGGCTCCGAGACGTGCCACCGCAGGAAAAATCGCGTTTCGGGGTAGAAGAACCTCCCGCTTCCATAGAACCATGACAGCGCGGAGCTCTCGTCGGCCTTCACGGCGGACGAGTTGTTCTGAAGCTCCAAGGGAAAGCGAAGAAAGAAGTCCAGCCCGAGGGCTCCACCGAGCGACAGGACGCGGGCGACGGGGAAGCTCACGCCTCCCTGCAGGCTGATGATGGTGCCGATCGTGAAGAATCCGAGCCCGTTCTCGGCCTGAGTGATCACGGCGGTGCCGCTGCTTGTCCATTCGTAGTACCAGCCGAGGAACTCGACTCCTGCTTCCACGAAGAATGGAGAGGACAGCCGAATGGGGATCGAGACTCCGATAAGCGGGGGAATACCGAGGTTCGGGTCTGACACGCCGCTCGGGGGATTGCTTCCGATAAATATCAGGCTTGCGTTGGCGTCCAGTTCGTCGATCGACAGCGCGCAAAGCGCCGCGCCAGGAAGTGCGAGAAACACGACCAAGACGACGACCGCGCGCCTGAACTTCATGGAAAAAGTATAGCACACGCGTTCGAAATCATGTAGGGTGCGGGCGGGAGGAAGGGACCCACGTGAAAACGAACCCTCTGATGCGAATGACGCTCGCCGCATGTCTGGGGCTCGGAATTCTGCTGCCGGTGCGGGCAGATGAGAAGCCCGACGCGAGCCCGTGGACCTTCGATCCCATTCTGCGGCTGCTCGGTGCCGACCTCGGGGTCGGGTACCGCGGCCTTGCGCTTCTTCCGAATGAACAGACCACCTTCTGGGTCTACGCCGGCGGGGGCTACGAGGGGATGCACTACTATCGGGATAAGTATGGCAACCTCCTCTCCCCGGGAGAAATCGGTGCAGGCGGCAGCCTGGCCAATTTCGATCCTTCGTTCACCAGAATCGAGGGCGCCTGGCGGCTGGGCATCGAGCAGGGGTTTGCGTGGAACGAACGCACCGCGACCAATCTCTTTGAAGCGTTCTTCTTCTACCGCGGAAGGTACGACCTGAACCAGCTCCCGTCCGGCACCCCCCTCACCACGGCGCTCAGCGTGCTGCCGGACGGAAACGAGTCCATCCTCAACACCCTCCAGCTCGGACTTGCCTACGATGACCTTCTTTTCGAGAAGAAGCACAAGACAAAGAACGGGATCTCGGCGGAGGCGACGGCTGAATGGGGACCGGGCTTCCTGTTCAACACCATCATGGGGAACTCGGATTTCATCCGGTTCAACGGCACCTTCCAGTGGTTCCATTTCTTGTACGACCTGGCTCCCGATCAACCCACCAATGTTTTCAGCCTGTATCTGGGAGAGTACTTCTCCGCGGACTACGCGATAGGTCTCAACGGCAAACAGGTTCCCCTGTACATCCGGCAGTCCTTCGGCGGCAGGATCCAGAACGTCGGGCTCGGAGACTCTGTGCGCGGAGTGGACAAGGGCGGGTACGACACGAACCTCAAGGCCGTGAACAACATCGAGCTCCGGGCCAACCTGCCGGCCATATTCCTGCCCGATCTCGTGCCAGGGGTGGTCGTGTTCTTCGATGCCGGCCTCTACGACCAGGTCGGGGAGCCGGGGATCAGCTCACCCGGGTCGGGGTTCGTGGCGGGGACGGGAGCAGGGGTCTACATCGACGTCCTTGACCTGGGAAGCCTCGCGGCCTACGTGGAGTACCGCCTGGACAGCGCAAACGCGGAGGGCGACCGTCTGCGGATATTCGTAATCGAGTTCGGGATGCACTTCTGAGCGCGGCCTACAAAATATTCGACGCCAGCTCCGCGAGCTTCGACCTCTCCCCCTTTTCCAGGGTGACGTGAGCGTAGAGCGATTCCCCCTTCATCCTGTCGATGAGGCAGGTGAGGCCGTTCGAGCGCGAATCCAGGTAGGGCGTGTCGATCTGGTAGGGGTCCCCCGTGAAGACCACCTTCGTTCCTTCCCCGGCGCGCGTGATGATCGTCTTCACTTCGTGGGGCGTGAGGTTCTGGGCCTCGTCGATGATGAAGTAGATCTTCGAGAGATGGCGGCCCCGGATGTAGGCAAGCGGGGTGATCACCAGTTTTCCGTTCTCCAGCATGTCGTGGATCCGCTTGCTCTCGGTCGAGTTCTCCTCGAACTGGTTCTGGATCAGGGTCAGGTTGTCGAACAACGGCTGCATGTAGGGATCGAGCTTGCTCTTGATGTCGCCCGGAAGAAACCCGATGTCCCTGTTCGAGAGGGGCACGATGGGCCGGGCAAGGTAGATCTGCTTGTAGCTGGAGCGTTTCTCCAGCGCTGCGGCGAGGGCCATGAGCGTCTTGCCCGTGCCTGCCTTGCCGGCCATCGTCACGAGGGGGATGTTCTCGTTGAACAGCGCATCCAGTGAGAATGTCTGCTCGGCGTTGCGCGGGTCGATGCCGTACGCCCGGCGCTTCTGGATGTGCTTGAACGACTTCTCGTCGGCAATGTACGTGGCGAGGGTGCTCTTGCTCTGGTTCCTGATGATGTAGTACTCGTTCGGGTAGGGATCGCGATCCAGGGCGAACTTTTCGCGCGCGACCATGCCATCCTGGAACAGCTCGTCGATGAGCGTGCCGTCCGCATCTTCCAGGATGCTCTTGCCCTTGTACAGCTCGTCGATATTGCCGATCTTTCCCGTCTCGTAGTCTTCCGCCTTGATCCCGAGGCTCTTGGCCTTCATGCGGATGTTGATGTCCTTGGAGACCAGGAAAACCCGGTCCTTTCCGTATTCCTTCGCGAGGTTGAACGCAAGGGCGATGATCCGGTGATCCGGCTTGTCCTCGCGGAAGATCTCCCCCAGCACCTCGTCGCGCCGGACGTTGGTATCCACGATCACCGTGCCCCCGCTGGCCAGACGGATTCCCTCGTTCAGGAGCTTGTCGCCGCCCATGCCGTCGAGCTTGCGGGAGAACTCGCGGGCGTTGAAATTGATGATCTCGTTGCCCTTCTTGAACTTGTCGATCTCCTCCAGCACCGTGATCGGGATGACGACGGTGTGCTCTTCAAAGGAGTTGATGCAATCGTGATCGTGGAGGATGACGTTCGTGTCCAGGACGAAGATTTTGTTCGAGCTCAACAAGCGAGTCATGGCTGCAGTGTAGGACGATGACCGGGCGGGCTTCAAGGACCTTTCGCGTTGCTCCCCAGGTGATCTAGGTGCCGGTCGCCAGCTGCAGCCCGACGGTCACCGCGATTGCGACAAGCACGGGAAAAATCGCGTTTCTCGCTTTCAGCGCGAGCAGGGCGGCGCAGCCTCCCGCCGCCAGGCCGATCCATGGCCGGCCATCGACCACGGTGAGGATCCCCGGGAAGATGAGGCTGCCAAGCGCCGCGTAAGGGAAGAAGGAGAGCCATCGCCGGATCCATCGGGGAAGGACGAGGTTCCTTCCGAGAACGAGCGGGATCACGCGCGGAACGAAAGTCACGAGGCACATGCCCGCGATCATGAACCAGATCACGCGGCTTCCTCCCGTTCGGCGGCGGTCTCGTCCCCGCTGCCGATGACCGCCCCGAGAGCCGAAGCCGCAAGGATTGCGATCACGATTCTCCATCCGGAAGGAAGCGCCGGCAGCGCCGCCGATGCGCCCCACGCAAGGAGCCCTCCCGCAACCGCCACAAGCCCGTTCACCCAGGACTTCTTCACACCCGGTATGAGGATCGCGATGAACATTGCGTACAGCGCCACCCCCATGCCGCGCGCGATGACCGCGGGGATAAGTGAAGAGAACCCAGCGCCGATGAGTGTGCCGCTCAGCCAGGCCAGGTACACGGTGACGATCAGGCCGAGGAAAAATCGAATCGAGAGGAGATCCTCCAGGGAGGCGACGACGAAAGTCTCGTCGGTGATCCCGAAGCCCAGCACGAAGGGCGCGGCCTTCGCCGCGTGATCGCGGCCGTGGCGGAGCGGCAGGCGCCGCGAGAGGACGATGCTCATGAGGAAATGCCGGAAGTTGAGCACCAGCGTCGCGAGCACGATCGCCAACGCGGATGCCCCGCCTGCCAGCAGCCCGAGAGAGGCAAACTGGCTGGCTCCCGCATAGACGAAGAGCGACATCGCGCCTGCCTGGAAGAAGCTCAGGCCAGTCTGCGTGGCCAGGACGCCGAAGGCCATGGCCATCGGCACGTACCCGACGGCGACGGGCAGACCGGCCCGTACTCCCCGCATCACCTCTGCTGCGGCTCGTTCCATGGGGGAGCATGGTGGCACGAAAAGCGCGGCCGCATCCAGAGGCGGCCGGCACACGAGGCGTCCGCTTCACTCTCGTTCGGCGGCAGTGTATCCTCTACGGGGGAGAATCAACATGGGTCTCATGACTGGGAAAAAGGGAATCATCCTCGGCGTGGCGAACGACAAGAGCATCGCGTGGGGGATCTCTCGGAAGCTGCACCAGGAGGGCGCCACGCTTGCCTTTACGTACCTGAACGAAGTCTTCGAGAAAAGAGTGCGGCCGCTTGCGGAGAGCCTGGGGGCCGATCTGATCCTCCGCTGCGACGTATCCAAGGACACCGAGGTCGAGGGGGCGTTCCAGGAGATCGAGCAGAAGTGGGGTACCCTGGACTTTCTCGTTCATTCCATTGCCTACGCGGGCCGTGACGAGCTGCGCCAGCCCTTCCACCAGACCAGCCGCGACGGGTTCCGCGTCGCGCTGGACGTCAGCGCCTATTCGCTGATCGGTGTGACGAAGGCGGCGCTGCCGCTGATGAAGAACGGCGGCTCGATCCTCACGATGACATACCTCGGCTCGCAGCGCGCAATGCCCAACTACAACGTGATGGGGGTCGCCAAGGCCGCTCTGGAAGCAACGGTCCGCTACCTCGCCGCGGAGCTGGGAGAAAAGGGGATCCGGGTCAACGCGATTTCCGCGGGGCCCATCCGCACGCTTGCGGCCACCGGCATATCCAATTTCAGCGAGATCTTCGGGATCATGGAGAGCAGGTCACCCATGCATCGCTCGGTCACGACCGCGGAGGTCGGCAATTCCGCGCTCTACCTGCTGTCCGATATGGCCAGCGGCGTCACGGGCGAGGTGCACTTCGTCGACACCGGCTACAACATCGCGGGGCTGTGACTTCCGGTCGACCCCCATGTCCACGATCCTGTCCTGGAATGTGAACGGGCTGCGGGCGGTCATCAGCAAGGGGGCACTCGGCGCCGTTGTCCGTCATCGCCCCGACGTTCTCTGCCTCCAGGAAGCGCGGGCCCGGGAGGACCAGGTGGGACAGGTCCTTCCGCGTCTTCCGCACCAATACTTCGCCTCGACCCGAAAGCCCGGCTACGCGGGGACGGCGGTGCTCTCGCGCACTCCGGCGTTGTCTTGGACCGGGGGCATGGGTCATGCGGTGTCGGACGATGAGGGCAGGGTCGTCACGGTGGAGTATCCCACGCTCTACGTAGTCAGCGTGTACGTGCCGAACAGCCAGCGGGGTCTTCCTCGGCTCCCTTTCCGCCTGCGATGGGACAGGAGCTTCCGGTCATACGTGAGCGCACTTTCAGCGAAGAAACCCGTCGTGTTCTGCGGCGACCTGAACGTGGCGCACGAGGACATCGACATCGCCCGGCCGAAGGACAACAGGATGAACGCGGGCTTCACCGACCAGGAACGGCGAAGCTTCACCCGGCTGCTCGGGGCAGGATTCATCGACACATTCCGCGCCCTTCATGACGAAGGAGAGCGCTACACCTGGTGGAGCCTCGCCACCCGCGCCCGGGAGCGGAACATCGGGTGGCGCATCGACTACGTCTGCATCTCCGAGGCGCTGCGTCCCATCCTCAGCAAAGCCTGGATCCTCGACTCGATCATGGGTTCGGATCACTGTCCCGTCGGGATCGAGCTGGACGGGGAACTGTAGAGACATTAGTCGTTCCCCGAGGCGCTTGTTCATGTCGAAGGAATGATCATTTCGTTTTCCTTGAGCTCGATATCGTGGGCCGATCCTTCCCGAATACTCACAGCCGACGCAAGGGCAATGCGCGCCTTTGACCGCAGCTCGGGAATCGAAGCGGCGCCGCAGCTCACCATGGTGCTCCTGATCTTGTCCAGGGTGAGGTCGAGGTTGTCTTTCAGCTTTCCCGCATAGGGCACGTAGCCGTCCACGCCTTCTTCGAATCCCAGACCTGCCTGGCCGCCCTCGTGGTACCGCTGCCAGTTCCGCGCTCTGTTCGAACCCTCGCCCCAATACTCCTTCACGAAATTGCCGCCGATCCGCAGCCGCCGCCCGGGGGCCTCGTCGAAGCGCGCGAAAAACCTGCCCATCATGACGAAGTCGGCGCCCATGGCGAGCGCGAGCACGATGTGATAGTCCTGCACGATTCCGCCGTCGGAGCAGACAGGGACGTAGACTCCCGTGGTGCGGAAATATTCATCCCGTGCCTGTGCGACCTCGATGACAGCGGTCGCCTGACCCCTGCCGATGCCTTTCTGCTCGCGCGTGATGCAGATCGAACCTCCTCCGATTCCCACCTTGACAAAATCAGCCCCCGAATCCGCGAGATAACGGAATGCCTCGGCATCCACGACATTCCCGCCGCCTACTTTCACTGAATCGCCGTATTCCTTCCGTATCCACTGGATCGTCTCCGACTGCCACTCGGAGTAGCCGTCGGAAGAGTCGACGCACAGCACATCCGCCCCGGCGGCAACCAGGGCGGGAACCCGCTTTTCGTGGTCCCGCGTGTTGATGCCCGCTCCCACCACCAGGCGCTTCCTGTTGTCCACGAGCTCGGAAGGGTTCTCCTTGTGCTCGGCGTAGTCCTTGCGAAAGACCATGGAGGAAAGGCGGCCATCCTTCGAGATGACCGGCAGGCAGTTCAGCTTGTGTTTCCAGATCAGGTCGTTCGCCTCGGAGAGGGTGATGCCTTCCCGGCCGTAGACAAGGTCGCCGAACCTCGTCATGAGGCTGGACACCCGTTCGTCGCGCGGAGTGGTGGAGAGCCTGTAGTCACGGCTGGTGAGGATCCCCACGAGCTTCCCAGTGGGCGTTCCGTCCTCCGTGACCGCCATGGTCGTGTGTCCCGTTCGTTCCCTCAGAGCCAGCACGTCTTCGAGGATCGCGTCCGGACGGATGTTCGAGTCGCTTGCGACGAAACCCGCCTTGAACTTCTTTACCCGCTCCACCATCGCCGCCTGGCTTTCGATGGGCTGGGACGTGAAAATGAAGGAGATCCCTCCCGACCGGGCAAGGGCGATGGCCATACGGTGATCGGACACCGACTGCATGATCGCGGAGGCGAGGGGGATGGTGAGGCGCAGGGGTGACAGCTCATCCTTGCGGTGACGAACAAGCGGGACGCTGAGATCCACCTTCGAAGGCGTGCACTCCCTGCGGGTCAGGTTGGGGATCAGAAGGTATTCGGCGAATGTCCGGGACGGTTCCGGGTAGAAATTGGCCATTGGGGCGTCCTGGGACTCAGAATACCGAGGGCCAGGGAAAGCTTCAAGACTTGCGGAAGGTGTCCGTAACGGGCTATGCTCTGCATGGAACAAACATGGTTTGCTCCCTTGTGGAGGTGACCTGCATGAAAAGATTTTACGGATTCCTGCCGGTCTTGCTTGCCGTGATATTGCTCGGTTCGTGCGCATCGCTCTTTCAGACGCCGAAGGATCCCTGGGTGGGTGTCTCCAAGGATGAACTCGTCAAGCAATCCGGGAATCCCTCCTCAGTCGTGTCTGACGGCAAGGGAGGGGAGATCTGGACATATTCAAAATCGGAAATAGTCGAGGGGCATACTTTTGGGAGTTCCAGCGCAGACGGAGCGATGACCCAGAATCAGATCTGGGTAGTGAACAAGTACTTCATTGACGCGAACGGCATCATATACGCGCACCAGAAGTTCCAGATCTAGCGCCGCGCTCGGAAGAAGATGCTCTTCATTCGTGTGGGGCGGCCGATCCGCCAAAAAAAAGAGCCGCCCCGAAGGACGGCTCCTGATCTTCGATCAGATCGAATCTAGAAAGACCAGCGGAAGTCCACGTAAATTGCTGCCCCGTTCGAGGTGCCCGTGGTGCCGCTCAGACTGCCGATAGTGTACAGAAGGCCAGCGTTCACAGAGGTACCGGCTCCGATCGGGACGCCGATATACGGACCAATGTCCGCGTTCAGCTTGGTGTTCTGCACTCCCTCGCCAGCGCGCACATCGTATACTGCGACGCTGTTCAAGGGTCCGCTGTATATGCCCCCTATGTTGCCGATGTCACCAACGATACCGACTTTCGCGACCCCAAGATCGTAGCTCACGTTGGGCTCGACGTCCCACCCCATGTCGGAATTGGATACGGCGTACAGATAGACCCAGATGGCCACATCAAATTTCGCCGGACCCATGACGTACGCTCCCTCAAGGAAGATGTCGTTTTCGCCACCGGCATTGTTTAGTGAAACGGCCGTGTTGCCGAGGTTCTTCATCTGAGCCTCAATGCGAGCGGTAACATTGGGAATTGCCGTCACATCCACGCCTGCCCAGATGTAGCCGGTCTGATCCTGAACCGGCGAACCCGCGAGGGCGTTGGCGTGGGCGCCTTGGAAACCTGCCACAATGTTGACCGTGTTGGCCATGGAGTATGCGGCCTGGATCGAGCTGCCCGATAATGTGTCCTGAAGGCTACCGTTTCCCGTGTAGCTAACTGGGCCCCAAGGAAGTACCCCACCGACTTGGCCGATGGGCGCAGCCGGCAGATAGTAGCTGATGGCGAGACCTGG
>JBEKXR010000065.1:0-11929 GCA_049511935.1 Spirochaetia bacterium
TGACGTTCACCTCGGCGGGCGGGGTGACGATGACGGCCTCGGTGGCGCAGCTGGGTGCAAGCACGACCACGGGGGCCATCACCTACACCACCACGGCGGGCATGGCGGTGGTGGGCGCGGTGAACAGTGGAGGCAATGCCATTGCGTTGAATGCAGCGGTCGGGCAGGCGTTCTCCAACGCGGCGGCCGGCACGATCAACGCGGGGGCCTCCTCGGTGTCCATCACGTCGAACACGATTGCACTCGCTGGCACGGTGACGGGCAACGGAGGAATCAATCTGATCCCTGATGCAAATGCGACCACCGTCGGGCTCAACGATGGCGGAGGGACGTTCAACATGTCGGTGGGTGCGCTGTCGCTTTTGAGCACGACGGGGATAGTGACCATCGGACGGGCAGCTGCGGGCACAGGGGCGATGACGATAGGGGGCCTGGGCCCGATCAATCTGGTGCTCCAGAGTTGGGCGGGGCTGAGCCTCGTGGGGGCTTCCAGTGCGGTGACGTTCAACCTGGCGCTAGGCAACACGCTGACTCTGCCGGCCAACGCGACGTTCAACACGACGATCGGCACGGGGGTGGTGAGCACTGGGGCATCGGCGGCTGACGTGACAATTGGAGGGGCGGGCACGGTGACGTTCACCTCGGCGGGCGCGGTGACCATGACGGCCTCCGTGGCGCAGCTCGGCGCCAGCACAACCACGGGGGCTCTCACCTTCACCGACACGGCCGCACTCACGGTGGTCGGCGGGGTGAGCAGCACGAACAACAACATTTCCCTCAGAGGGGTCGGCTTCACACTTGCTGCAGGTATTCCGATCAATTCCGGGGCCGGAACGATGACGATCAACGGCGGGGCTCAGCCGATCAACCTCAACACCGGAACCCTCACCACGACGAATAACACGGCCGTCGCACTGACGATCCGCAACGCCACGACGGTGACGCTCGGCAACATCAACGCAGTGGGAGGTGCGGCGGCCGTCGTGACGCTGGGTCTCGGGGACATTACCGGTCTGGTGGCGCAGACAGCGGCGACGACGCTGAACGCGACAACAGTGTCAGCCAACACGACGAGCACAATCACGCTCGGCAACCTGACGAACACGGTTGCACAGCTCGACCCCGTGACGCGCGGCGGCGCCTTCACCCTGGCAGATTCGGTGGCTTTGACGCTGATGGGATCCGTGGGCGCCAATGCAAGCCCGGTGAGCATCACCACGACGGCAGGGGTGTTGGCTCTTGGGGCGAACAGCATCACCACCACCGGGGCGAACAACATCAGTCTGACCGGAGCGGGAGGAGTGACCCAGTTGGCAGGGTCGACCGTCGACGCAGGCGCCGGGACGATTCTCGTAGACGGGGGTGGCCAGTCGATGAATTTTAACACTGGTACCCTGACAACGACGAACGCCGGCGCGGCTATCACAATACAACATGCGACAATCGCGGTGGCCCTTGGGAATATTACCGCCATTAACGGCACCTTGTCGCTCGGCACGGCTCTTCTGCCCCTGTCAGTCGCGATCACGCAGAATGGAGCTATCAACGTTTCGGGCCTGAGCGTCGCCGGCGGGACGATCACACTTCCGGCCGGGCTGAATTTTACCGGAAACCTGACCGTGATCTCAGGAACGGTAACCCTGGGAGCTAATCTCTCGGTGGGCGGGAATATTACAATCCTTGCAGCAGGCAGTCTGGACGTGAGTCCGGCGAGTTACCAGATCACCCTGACAGGCAACTGGTCCAATGCCGGTACATTCGTTCATCACTCGGGAATCGTGCAGCTCACCCCGGTCGCTCTCGTCACAGTCTCCGGCAATAACACATTCTACATATTCCGATGCCTGGTCCCCAACGCACAAATCAATTTTCAAGCTGGAGCGACGCAGACAATTGCCGCGGGTGGTGACTTCAATATCGCCGGCACATTAGGAAACAATATCGTTCTCAACTCAACGGCTCTTGTGCAGTGGATTATTAGTATCGACCTCACCGCCACCGTTACGATGAACTTTGTGGACGTGTATTATTCGAACGCCTTCCCAAACCCCATCATCATACCGGCGAATGTCAACGCCGGCGGCGGCGCGCCCTGGTTTGATACCGGCTGGCTGAATATCATGGTCGTCTTGACAAGCGATACTCAAGACACGAACAATAACGGCAAGATCGACAGGATCCTTGTAACTGTCCCGGCGGCCATTAATGACGATTTTTCCAATTTCGTCGCCGTCGTTCCCGGCTACACGGTGACGGGGTATGGAGACCCTGGCTTTCATACAACCAATTTCTACATCTCCCTGCAAGACGGCACAGTCCTTGATACAGGTGTGGTCCCTTTATGGAGGATCGTCACCAACACTTCCTTGAAGGACCAACTCACGCTGAGCAGGTTGGTTGGCCCTATCGGTCCTTCTTTGCCGACCACCGATACCGCACCCCCCATCCTTGGCTACACACTAGCGGTGGCGGGCGGCCAGCTTCAGATCTATGTGCATTTCTCCGAGCCCGTGCTCGACGTGGGACTCGGACCGCTGACGATGGCAAACTTTGCCCTCAACAACCCGGTGGCGGCCCTGCCCCTTCTTGGACTCGTTCAACTCTCGCCGACCGAGTACCTGGTTCCGCTGAACGCTGCCCTCACGCCTGACGACATCGCCAGACCTCAACGAATCACCACCGTGAATGTGGTGGATGCCTCGCCCGCGCACAATCCCCTCAATCAAGCCGCCACAGGGCACCGGGTCTCGGACCTCGGCCTGGGGCTGCCTACGAACGGGATGATGGAGCCGATGTTCGCGCATGACGAGACGCAGTCAGGACCATTCCTGGGTGGAATCGGCCTCATCCAGGTGGGTGGGTTCGACGGATCCAAGTGGCTGAGGAACAAGGAAAACATCACGTTGGAGGGCCATGTTTACGCGCCTCTCGTTTCGCCACCGGCCCTCGGCGGTACGATGCTCTGGTACGATATTGACGTGCCCGCAGCGGATCGCAACGGAGGCGCCGCGCCCGGCGTCTGGCTGCCCTCGTTCTTCACGGATGACGTGACAGCCGCCCCCCCTGCGTATGGGTTCAGCGGTCTCGTCCCCATGGCAGTGACAGGCGATACACAGGCTCGGAGCCTCACGGAGCTCGGGGGCTCCACGGCTCAGCTCCGAAATTTCCTCATCCCGGGAACTGACCCGAAGGATCATGACGGTGCCGTACTGGACTTCCTCTTCCAGATGACCTTTACAGCCGGCCTAGGGCAAACCATGTTCACCGCCCGTGTAGCCAATCCTTTCGCTGCCAACTGGTATCAGCAGATCACCCCGTGGACTTTCGTCCTTCGCGACATCCGTCCCCAGCGCGGCGGCGTGCAGATCCTCAACAACGTGATCGACCCTGACAAGGGGCAGGTGACGACCCTGCAGTTCATACAGGGCAGCGCGGGCAACGTCACCGTCACGGTCTTCGATCTTTCAGGGAGCATCATCAGGGTGCTCGTGCGGGGGAATCAGGCCGCGGGCGACTATGGAGTCACGTGGGACGGCACGAACAGGAGCGGCGCCAAGGTCACGAGGGGCCTGTACTTTATCAGGGTCGTCGGCCCTGGAATGGACGAGATCAGGAAGGTGCTCGTGGTTCGCTGAGACACTCGCGGGGCGGCCAGTTGGCCGCCGTCTCTCTTCTGCCACCGGCCGTATCCCGCCGCGGCCCTGATGGGGTATAGTCACGCGCGTGAGCGCCGCGCGGTCTCTCTACATGTCTTTCAATTCAGTCCGACTTGCGGTGGTGCTCATGGTCATCATCGTGGTTCTCTCCCTTCTGGCCACGCTTGTCCTGCAGGGTCGGCTGGAGGGTTGGTACCAGGCGAGATACTCTTCCGGGGCCTGGCGGGCCGTCAAAGCCCTGCACCTGGAGTTTTTTTTCAGCTCGGCGATTTTCCTCGTGCCGGTGTGTTTTTACACTCTGAACTCTGGGTTCTATACCGTGGAGAGGTTCGTCAGGAGGGCACGCACCGGGGCGCGCCGTCGGTACGGCCTCGCCCCGTTCCTTATCGCCCTGCTCCTGGTCACCGCCGGAATGTGCCTGACGTTTATCCAGAAAAGAGGAGACACCTCGACATGATGGCCATATTCGCCCTAATCCTGATCGTCATCGCCGTGGTCTTCCAGGCGGGTTTCCTCCTTCGCAGGGAAAACAGGCGCGACCCCGCATCCCATTGGCTCCTTGCTGCGGCAGCAGTCCTCCTGCTGGCAACGCTGGTGGACCGGAGCATCAGGATCCGGTTCGCGGCAGTCACGAACACCTACGAGTCCCTGCTGTTCTTCTCCGCGGCTCTCTGCGCGGTTTTGTTCGTCCTGCGCGTCGTGCGCCGCACCCAGGGGTTTTCCCCGTTCGTGCTCTTCGGAGCAACGATCGTCGCCCTGGCCCTCCTGGCGATCTCTTCTTCACCCCTCGCGCCGCACGCCATCCAGCCTCCCATCCCCGCGCTGAGATCCTTCTGGCTCGTGCTGCACGTCACCTTCTCCTTCATCGGGGAGGCATTCTTCGTGGTGAGCTTCATCGCGGCCCTCGGGTACTTCATCTCGCGGACAGAGGAGAGGCGCGCCGAGATGGACAGGCTGGTGGCCGCCGCCGTCGGGATCGGGTACCCGGTGTTTACCGCCGGTGCGCTGGTCTTTGGCGCCATCTGGGCCGAGACGGCGTGGGGCGCGTGGTGGAGCTGGGATCCCAAGGAGACGTGGGCGCTCATCACCTGGCTCATCTACACGGCATACCTGCACACCCGGCTGGTGAAAAGGCTGAGGGGACGCATCTCCGCGGTGCTCGCCCTCGTCGGCTTCGCGGCGACGTTGTTCACATTTTTCGGCGTGAACTACCTGCTCCCTGGACTCCACAGCTACGGCTGAAGTGCACGCGCCGCCGCTTCGAACCGTCCTTCCAGCCACTCGTTCGTGCGTCCGCATGCCGCGGCGACCTCCCGTGCCCAGGCGACGTAGTCCCGTTTTCTCTGTCCGCTCCAGCCCACCGGCGGGCTTTCCGCGATCGAATAGAGATTTGCGATCTTGTCCGCGAGCTTGATCATCCTGGCCTCCGCGAGGAGCAGCGCGACCTCGGTGAGGTGGTTGACAGAGGACTCCGCCTTCAGGCCCTTGCGGCGCTGTCCTGCATGCTTGCGCGCGGCGAAATCCAGCGCCCGCGCGATCCCGATGATCCCGTTCACGGCTGGAGGGACTTTCTGAACCGCCGGTGCTCGATGAGCGTGTGGTCGATGACCCAGTCCTTCAGGAACTCCACGGTGGTATGCAGGGCATCCACCGGTGCGGTCTCCAGGTACCGGGAAAGGCCTTCGACCTTCTTGAGGAACTCCGCGTGCTCCCGAACCGCGGCCTCGTATCCCGTGTCCGCGTGACGGGAGGCGAGCGTTTCCTCGTACTGGAGGTGCGATCGAACCAGCGCGACGAGCCTTCCCATCGTGTCCGTCATGCCATCGACCGGCGAGCGGCCCTCGGCAATCGCGGCAAGGCCTTCGATCATGTCGAAGAGCAGGCGCTGCTGCTCGTCGATCTCGGGAATCCCGATGACGTAGGAGTCGTCCCAGACGAACCGCACCTCGGCCCGGAAGCTCTTCAGGCGGCGCTCGTAGGTCTCCATGAGCTTCCATTGCACGACGGGGATGTCCTCGATGGTTTCCGCCGGGATCGCGTACAGGGTGGACTGCAGGAGGGCTCGCGCCTCGAAGAGGTGGTGGGCGCCGGTGCTACCCCGTCCGCGCGCCGAGGAGCGGACGAATCGCTTCCGCCAGTCGGGGGGAAGCTCGCGGGCGCCGCGCATGAGCGTCTCCTCCCCGAAGAACCCGCCGGGCTTGAGGTTCTCGATCGGCCGGGTCCCGAGGAAAACCGAGACGAGGCCTTCGGCGAGGAGGACGATCTCGGCCCGGCCCTGGGGCGCCAGGATGTCATCCTCCTTCAGGAAACGCCGCTCCATGGCACGCGCGATCCTGATCTGCAGGGGGAAGGAGACCATTTCCCCGAAGAGCCAGGTTCCCTGCAGGATCTGCCTGTTTGCGTGCACCTGCCGCAGGGAGTCCGTCACGCCTGCCCGGTTCAGGAACTCCATGAAGATCTCGCAGGGGATGCGCAGGGCGGTGACATTGCTGAGCGCCCGGCAGGTGCGGCGCGCGGTGGCCCCCCCGAAGCAGTCCAGCTCGCCGATGATGCTTCCCGCCGACTTCCTGTTGTGAAGTCCCGTTTTCGAATCGATCAGCTCCAGCAGGCCGCTCAGCATGAAGAAGACGTCCTGGACGGGCGCATCGGCCCTCTGCATGATCGTGTCCGGGGAGACGTGCACGACGGGGCAGTTGCCGAGCATCGCCACGTCGTCCTCCGATGCCCGGGGAAAATACCCCTGCAGAACGCGCAGCCCGTCCTTCAGGAGGGCATCGGCGTGCATCTGCACCAGCACGTCCTGCTGACCGAACGCGGCGCAGGAGCCGATCTCCTTCTGGGCATCGGTGAGCGGGGCCGAGGTGTGGCTCAGGTAGACCTTCCCGGACGCATCGCCCGCGAAGTCCTCCGCCCTGCCATGGATGAGGCCCCCGCCGATGTCGATCTTCTTCACGTTGACCGGCGTGAGCATCTTCTGTGTGCAGACGTCGTAGAATGCCTGGGAGATGCCGTTCTTGTTCGGGTCGTCGGTGACCATCTTCCGCAGCACCTCGAAGGAGCTGATGTCCGCAAGGTGCGCGTAGGTGCGATACCCCTTCTCCCAGAGGGCGCGGAAAAACAAGACCGTGGTCTCCACGGGGTGCGGGGAGAGCACCGGCATCACCTCCAGGCCCTCGACGCTGTTCCACTGCTCGATGGCAAGGTCGTGCGGCTCGAAGTACTGGTAAAACGTCGCCTCGTTCCTCCCCGTGAGGGCAACGTACTTCTTCACCACGCTGGCCCTCACCGGCGGCGTGGCGAAGTACGCGATCCGGTGGTCGGACCGCACGAGGGAGGTGAGACCGGCAAAATGATCGTCGTGCCCGTGGGTGTGGAAGATCCCCGCTACCTCGTTGATGCCGACCCCCAGCGCGCTCAGCGTGTGCTGGATGCCGGGACCGGCGTCGATGAGGTAGATCCTGCCCTGAAAACAGATGATGCTGCCCATGCAGGGCCGGCTCACGTCCCAGCCGTCGCCCTCGCCGACGTGCACGACTGAGAAATACTCGCGGCGAAGCGTGTGGGCGCCCAGCTGGTAGGTGGGGAGATACTCCTCGGTGTCTCCGAGGTTCAGGTCGACCGTCACCGATTCACCGCCGTGGATGAACTCGTAGCGGTTGAAGCCGCGCCGTCGGACGAACGCCCCGCCGCGCAGCTCCACGGCAGGGGAGTCCACGATTTTCAGATCCAGAAGGTCTTCGGTGCGGCGGATATTGTCGAACGCGAACCATCGCTTGATCCGCAGCATGTCCACCGCCTGCGCCTCCGGTACCCCGGCCTCCATGATCTCCTCCAGCGTCGAGAGACCGTAGGTGCCCCTGTAGATGTAGGTGCTCTGGCTCTTCACCTGGTCCTCGAGGCCGATGAGCATGGGCTTGCGGCCCGTGTTGTTCGGGTGGCCGGGGAGGATCATGCCCTGGAGGTAGAGCATCTGAAGGACCGGAAACTCGGCGAGGTTCGAGAAGTTGCCGTTCTGGATCGTGGTGTCGGAAAGGAGGATTGCGTTGGGCCCGGTCTGGGCCATCACGCCGTTTTTCTCGCGATCGACGATCAGGCCCATCTTCATCAAGTGCTTGACGCTGTCCGCAGGGCACCCGCAGAGCACGAACAGGTCCGCCTCTGGTATCTCGACCCAGAAGACGCCGTTCGTCACGCGCTGTTTCTGCATCCGGTGCCCCTTCGTACCTCCCCCGCAGGGTGTGCGCTCACATTCCACATTCTGGGATCCTCCCCATTAGTATAGCGAGGGACTGGGGAGAATGCAAAAGTCGGGCCTGTCGGGATGAACGGCGGGGCGTCTAGTGCGGATACCAGGAGAGAGCCGTGTCGAACATCGCGACGATATTCTCCGGCGGCGTTTCGGCCTGGATCCAGTGCGAGGGACCGAGGATGTAGCCCCCGCCTCTTCCGAGCACGGTGATCCGCTCCTGGACCTCGCGCCGCACCTCCTCCGCCGTGCCGAACGGGAGCGTCGTCTGGATGCTCACGCCGCCTTCGAAGCAGAGCCGGGTGCCGTAGTCAGACTTCAGCCTGACGGGGTCCATGTTGTCGGCGCTGAACTGCAGGGCCTGCAGGACGTCGATTCCCATATCCGCCAGGCCCGCCACGGCGTCCATGATCGAGCCGTCGGTGTGGTAGATCACCTTCGCGCCGCGCTCGTGGACGGCGTCGTTCAGCCTCCGATGATACGGCTTCAGGAGACGCTCCCAGCGGTCGTACGGCATGAGCAGGCCGCGCTGGTCCCCGATGTCATCGGCCGTGAACACGAGGTCGATCTCGCCCGGGGCCGCCTCGAGGATCCGGCAGAAGAAGCCCATGTAGAAGTCCGTGACCCTGCCCATGATCGCGTGCACCAGCTCCTCGTCGGTCATCACGTCCATCAGCACCTGCTCGAAACCGCGCATGTACCAGGACGTTTCGAAAATGTTCCCATTGGTGACCATCACGCACCGATCCGACCTCGCGCGGGCAGCCCGGATCAGCGCGGGAAGGCTCTCGTAGTCGTACCAGGCAGGGTCCGGCCACCGGTGGGCCGACAGGCGGCCGGGGGCCCACTCCCCGGAAAGCGGATAAGAGGCGATCTCGCTGTAGCTGCCGCTCCCATAGCTCACCTCGCGGCGGCGCACGCCCCAGATATCCGTGTCCGCGGGCAGCGGGGGACCAATGTAGGGCGGGCTCACCTCGACGATGTCCACGATCGGAAGCAGGTACTCGTCGACGGACAGGCGCCTCTCCCGGGACAGCCACTCCTCCAGCGCGCGTCGGGCCGGCGGGTTGATGCCCGCGCAGACCATGCCGACGGGGATGCGATCCGTCGTGCGATGCTGGAGCGCGAGGCGCACGCGCTCGCGGCCGGTGAGTGCTGCTGATCGGGGCATGGAACGGAGTGTAGCGGCGCTTCGGGGAGCCGGCAAGGCGGATGATTGTGCCGATACTGGAATCGAAAGGCCCGTCCATGAGCGTCCGGTCCGTCCCGCTCATCGCCGGCCCGCGCAAAGGCCAGCCCCCGGTCCGCGAGGCCCTCCTCGACGATCTCCGCCACTTGAAGGAGCGGCGGGGGGAAATGATCGCCGCGGTGGACGAGCAGGGCGGGAAGATCCTGGGCACCATCGGCATGTATCCCGACAGGGACGAGGGAGGCACCTGTTTTCACCTCGCCGGCATCGATGTCGAGCCCGGATACGTCGAGCAGGGCATCGATGCGTTTCTCCTGGAAGAGGCGGGCCGCTACCTCCGTGCGCACAGGACGACGCGCCTGAAGTTCGGAACCAGCCCTCTTCTCACGCGCAGCGCATGGCTGTACGTCAGCCGGTTCGGCAGCCGCTATCGATGGCGCGAAGGCACCAGGACGCCGGACGGGCAGCCCTGGCCGTACGTCTCGTGCGAGTGCGACTTCGACGATCCCCTCGCCCGGCCCCTGGACCTGCGCGAAGAGGAGGTGCCCGGACGCAGCGTCCTGGAATGGGACGGCGGACGGCCGAAGCCCCGATCACGTCTCGTCTACTCCGGCCCTCTCTCCATTCTCCTGCCGGACTTCGATGGCGACAGCCTGTCGCGCGCGAGCGAGCAGGATCCCGGGTTCATCGCCACCCTGTATTCGGCGTTCCATTCTCTGCACGTGCATGGCTACGAGTTCGCCTGGTTCGACCGGCTGCCCGCCTCCGATGCACAGCCCGCTGCGCCGGCGCGGCGGGCGGCACCCCGCTGGTACTACGTCATGAAGCGGATCGTCGCGTTCTGACCAGCGATTGCACATCGGAAGGGAAACGGTCTACACTCGCCGCATGGACACACCGCAGTCGGTCGAGCTGACGCGAAGCGAGCGCGAGCTGCTCCTCAACATCCGCCACATCACTCCCGAGGTCGAGAAAAAGATCGTGTCCTCACGCATCTCGGGCAACCGGTTTCACATCGAGCTCACGCCGGCCGAGCTGGAGGGGCTCATGGCGGGCCTCGCGTCGGAGGCGAACTACACCGACGACCGCACGATGGCCCGCGCGTACGAGGAGCTCCGGGAGAAACTGGAGAAGCTCTAGCGCACACGGCGCGGAGCGCGGTATCTGGGGCCGTGCCCGTCAGTGCCAGGTGCGCCAATACGGTACGGGTTCCTCGCGTCCGTTCGCCCGGGCACCCCGCGCCGCGCATGCTCACGCACAGAGAGGAGGAAGGCCGATGCCGGGCCTTTCCGACGTTCTCATCCTTCTCGGGCTGGTGGCGGCGGTCGCCCTGCTCGCCCTCGTCCTCGTCGTTTTTCTCTGGCAGGCGGAGAGGCGGCGCGGCCAGTCCCGCATCGAGCAGCTGCTCCAGGAGCACGAGAGGAATCTCTCGGAGGCGCGCCGGGAGAGCGTGCAGAAGAGCAGGAGCTCCCTGAAGGGGCAGATCGCCGAACAGATGGCGCCGTTGCTGCCGGGGTTCCGCTATCTTCCCGCCGATGCGCGATTCCTCGGCGATCCCATCGACTACCTCGTCTTCAGCGGGTACACCGACCTTCGGGACAACCGGACAGGGGCCTCGGACCTCGACATCGTGCTTCTCGAGGTGAAACAGGGTGCGTCGAGCCTGTCCCCCCTCCAGAGGGCTATTGCGAAATCGGTCCAGGAGGGGCGCGTCCGTTTCGAGATCCTGCGCATCTCCGAGGAGGGCGCCCTCTCCTCTGAAACGTGGCACCCGCGCAACGCGGCGCATCCCCGCGGCGCGGGGGAGCCGCGCCGGCTCCCGTGAGACTCAGTGGCGCTCTCGCCGCGGCATGTCTCGGTCTCATTGCCGCGGGGGTACCGGCCCAGGAGCAGGGGACGACCCAGGAGTTGGGGACGACCCAGGAGTTGGGGACGACCCAGGAGCAGGGGACGACCCAGGAGCAGGGGACGGCGGCACGTCCTGGCAGGGAAGTGAGCCTGCCCGCCTCCGAGGTGAAGGACACGTTCTTCGCCTACCTTCTGGGAATCATTCGAATCGGCGCGGATATGGACATCGACAATGAAGAAATGCGCGCGATCCTGGTCGAGTTCAAATCCACTCTCAACGTGCCCTTCGATCTCATTTCCCGCGTCAGCCAGCACGAGGATCCCGAATCCGCTGAACGCACGATCGCGCTCGAGTTCCAGCGCGACGTCATCATCCCGATCCCTTTCGCCATCCTGTGGTACCACCCCGGGCGCATCACGTCGACCCGGACCCTGTCCTTCGACGTGCATCAATCGTCCTGGGCCGATCCGGCCTCTTCGGCTGAGCCGGGCGAAGTCTTCGATCTCGTCCTGGCCCAGGGCAGCATCCTCGTGGAAATCGACGGCTGGGTGAAAGCAATTTTGAGCGGTCACCTGGAAGACACCTGGATCAGGCATGTCGTGTTCTTCCGGTGGTCCGGGGACTGGATCGGGATGCTCGCGGGAACCGGACGTTCGACGGGTCGGGTGATCCGCGCCTACTTCGATTTCACTAAAAATGCGATCCTCTTTCCCGCTCCCGATCCGCTGAAAGACGCCGGGCGCGAGCTTGTTCCGGATCCCTCGCCCTGAAAAGCGGATTCCTCAGACCGCCCTCATCGGTATCAGGATCTGGCCGGTGGATTCCGCCGGGACGCCCGCCGCGTTTCCCTCGTCGGTGTCGATGTGCATCTCCAGGGCGGCGTTCGCGGACACGCGCACGAGCACTCCCTCGGCAATCGTGGCCCGATCCCCGACCAGCCGCACGCTCACGTGCGCGCCGTTTGTCACGCCGATGCGATCAGCGTCGCC
>JBEKXR010000066.1:0-11751 GCA_049511935.1 Spirochaetia bacterium
ACCGCGACGCGCCTGGTGAAGAGCCCGGTCGCCGCGATTCTCGTTTCGGTGGGCCTGGGGTTGGCCTACGTCTGGTTCGGGATTTTCCTCGCCGCGGCAAGCGGCAGGCTCCCCGTGAGCTTCTTCATCGCCACGCTCTCCTTCCTCGTCTATCTTCCGGTCCGGTTGATTTCGCCGGTGGCTCGGGAGGCGGCGTGATGTTCGACCTGCTCTCTTCGGATGTATTCCAGAAAGCGTTCCTGGGAGGCACCGCGGCCGCGGCGATGGCGGGTCTGGTAGGCTATTTCCTCGTTCTGCGGGTACAGGCGTTCGCGGCGGAAGCCTTCATGGACATCTGTTTCGCCGGCGCGACAGGCGCCTCCCTGCTCGGCCAGTCGCCGCTCATCGGGATGATCGCCTTCTCACTTCTCTCGGCCCTGAGCCTTGGCGCTCTCGGCGAGCGGGCGCGGGGCCGCAGCGTGGAGATCGGCATGGTGCTCAGCTTCGCGCTGGGTCTCGGGGTCCTGTTCCTCAGCATCTATACGCGGAGCAGCGCGTCGCACTCGAACGCCGGGGTCTCGATCCTGTTCGGCTCGATCCTCAGCGTGCAGCCTGCAGACCTCTATCGGATGCTGGCGTGCGGCTCCGCGGCCCTCCTGGCGCTGGCGGTGGTGTACCGCCCGCTTCTCTTTGCCTCGATCGATCCGACATCGGCCCGCGCCCGCGGTGTCCCTGTGCGCTCTCTCTCGGTCGTCTTCCTCCTCGTGCTGGCGCTCGCCGCCGCTGCCTGCACCTTCGTCGTGGGCGTCCTGCTCGCCTTCGCGCTGTTGATCGCGCCGGCCGCGGCAGCGATGAACCTGACGGACCGGCCGCTGCGCGCGCTGCTGCTTTCCCTGGCGTTCGGTCTTCTCATCACGTGGGCCGGGCTGCTCGTCTCTTTCGTCGGGCCTTGGCGCCACCCGCCAATTGGTTTCTCCATCTCGGCTCTCGCGGGCCTGGTGTATGCGGTTGCGACCATCGTGGGCCGACGTGGACGCCCGCGCCGCGTTCAGTCGGTCGACCTGGACAGGGAAGTCCGCGGCAACGGGGGAAAGCCATGAAGCGGGCTCCAGGAGCAGGAAAGGTTGGCAAAGGGCGGGAAGTGGGCTATCATTTGTCCCCTCGCGGGTATTCCAGGATGGATATCGGAAAAAGGATCACGGCCGCCTTCCATGAGTTCAGCGAGCGCAGCACCCAGCCGCGTCAGGTCATCGCGCGGAGCCTGATACGGCTGGGGGAATCCGGCGCAGTCTTCTCCGCGGAGGATCTCATCAGGAGGCTGCACAGGTCCAACCCGCGAATCGGCCGTGCCACGGTCTATCGATCCATCGAGAAGCTCGTACGGATGAAGGTGCTGGACAGGATCGACTTTGTGGATGGGACTCACTATTTCCGCCTGTGCGGGAGTGACAGCCATCATCACCATCTGGCGTGCACGAAATGCCATCGTGTGGTCGATCTGGACTTTTGCCTCGATGAAGACCAGATTGCCACGATCGGGCGGCAGCAGAGCTTCTCAATCGAAGACCACGCCATTACGCTCTTCGGGCTGTGCAAGGATTGCCGCGCAGGTTGAAGCCCAGGGTGAAAGCCAGGACACACGGGCTTATCGTCCTGTTGGGCCTCCTGGCAGCCGGAGCCTTGCTGCCCCGGGCCGCCGAGGCGGCCGGCTCCCCGACTGTCTCCGAGTTCACGCTCTCGAGCTCGGAGCTGGAGGCCATGACGCAATCCCTCCCTCAGGGGATCCGCGCCGGCATCCTGGCCTCTCCGCAGGACTTCCTGCGTCTCGTGGGAAATGCGCTGGACGAGCCCGCCATCTTCTTCCATCTCGTCGACAAGCGCCACCCGCTGGCTGCCGACTACGAGCCGGAAGACCTCGTCAACCTCAAAGCGTACCCTCTCAGCGTGTCGTGGGGGGACATCCTCCTTCGCAAGGCCATCATGCCGGCAGTGCTGGAGATGACGGGCGCGGCGAAGAAGGACGGGGTCGCCCTGGTGTTCTCTTCAGGGTACAGGTCCTTCGAATACCAGAAGTATGTCTACGCGCGGGAGGTGGAGACCTACGGCCAGGAGACGGCCGACCGCGAATCAGCGCGGCCGGGCGCCTCCCAGCACCAGCTCGGCACGGCGATCGATTTCGGGTCCATCACGGATGCCTTCGACCAGACGCGCGCGGGCAGGTGGCTCGCCGCGCACGCCGCGGAGTACGGCTTTTCCCTCTCGTATCCCCAGGGGTTCGAAGGCGTCACCGGCTACCGCTACGAGAGCTGGCATTATCGCTTCATCACGAAGCCGGGGGCTCTCCTGCAGCGAAAATATTTTGGAGACATCCAGCAGTACCTGCTGGAGTTCCTCGATGAGAACAGGGCCGTGCTGGAATCCCGGCGCGCTACAGCTGGGCGAGGAAGAACACCAGGCCGAAGAGGAAAAGGATTGCCGCGCCGGCGATCTCGATGATCCTGCGCAGCGTCGAGTCCCGCTCCTCGTGACCGCCTGCCAATGCCAGGACCGCCCCGCGCTTGGCGAGTATCACCAGGGCGCCGGTCAGGCTGATCGTGACTCCCATCCCGACGGAGATCGAGATCACCGCAAGCACGCTGACGCCCAGCATGTGCAATGAGAGCGCGAAGAGGATCACCGCGACCGCGCCCGGGCAGGGGATGGCGCCGGCGGGCAGCGCGATTCCGAGGAGGCTCCTCATGGTCAGGCCGCCGTCCTTGTCCTCCGCGTGATCGTGGCGGTGATGAGCGGTTCCCCGGATTCTTCCCACGAGCATGAAGGCTCCCAGCACCGCGAGGATCCCGAAGGCGACGAGTTGAATGTAGTGGTCGGCCTGCTCGACGCCGGTGGAGAAAAGACCCCTGATCACGTAATACAGGATGAGCACGACGGCGAGCGCCGCGACCGCGTGCACCACCGCGATGAGGTAGCCGACCACGATGCTGTGCCGAAGCTTCGCTTCGTTCGCGAGAAAGAAGGACGAAACGATCGTCTTGCCGTGGCCGGGGCCTGCCGCGTGGAACATGCCGTAGACCAGAGAAATGAGCATGACGAAGAGCAGTCCCGCCAGCGACCGTGACCCCTGGAGGGAACGGGTGATGGCGGCGAGGCTTTCATTGAGGGATTTCTGAATGGGGGCCATCGCATTGACAAAGAGAGCCGTGGCGCCGGAGGTCATTGCCTGCAGGAATCCCTCTGCGTGCGGCCTGGATTCTTTTGCGGTGAAAGGGTTTGTCCCTACCTGGCCGAAACAGGTCACGGCGAGGAAGAGAAGGAACAGGACGAGAACGAATCGCCTCATGAGCTCCCCTTGAATTTGATCACGAGCTGGTCGGGCATGTACTGGCCCGGCCAGAGCGGCTTCACCTTCGTCTTTTCGACGGAAAGAACGCAGGTGACGTCGTCACCCGCCTGCACGGTCACGTCCTCGAGATGCAGGAGATCGAAGGCAACGTAGTAGCTGTCGTCGTACACCGTGACGCGCACGGCCTGGTCCGTGGGCTTCACGGGGACCTTCAGCGGGACGAAAAAGGTGTACACGAGCTTGCTTTTCTCCACCACGCTGGGCGTGAATCGCTCGATTTTGAAACGGCTGATCGGCTTGTTTCCGGCTGCCAGGGCGATGAAGTAGTGGTAGTTCTCCAGGTTGTCGAATGCCCCTTCCTTCACGGCCTTGATCTGGGCCGCGTCGAACTGCCCGGTGTGCTTCGGATCGTAGTCTGCCAGGATCATGTTGGAGAACATGTCATCGAAGGTCCACGTGAAGCTGATGCCCTGCAGCATGCCGGCGTCGAACGTCACGATCATCTTGTTGTTGACGAAAACGTGAGGATGCGCGGATGCGGGAGGGACGCCCGCGAGGAGCAGAAGGACGAGGCCCGCGAAAAATCGTCTCAGGAAACATCCCCTCCCCTCACAATTGATATCGGCTGACTCGTGCCCGGGCCTGATGCCGATCGCCCTCCGTGTGCTCACGAGCCGCTGAGGCGCTGTTTCCGTCTTCGGCTGAGAAAAACGAGCCAGACCACCAGGCATCCCGCAAGCACCAGCGTGATGGTGGCGACCACCCGGGTCGTCATGAATACGAGGGTGTGACTCTTGGGATCCACCCGGAAGCAGATCCTTGCAAACTTCGCGATGGTCGGTCCGATCGTGCCGTTCTGCGCTTCCATGAGTGAAAGCTTCAGATCGGCGGGAAGGAAATCCGCACCCAGCATGTAGCGCACGACCTTGCCGGAGGGAGAGAGAATGACGAGGGCGACGGGGTGGTCGAACCCGTCACCGTTGCGCATGTAGTGAAAGCCGACGGATTCCGCCACCGCGTGAATCTGCTGCTCGTCTCCGGTGAGGAATCTCCAGGAGGCGGGCGGGAAGGGCTTCTGGATCGTCTCCAGGCTCCTTTTCCTGGACTGCCGCGCGTCAGCAGGGGTTTCTTTCGGATCGATGCTGATGGTCACCACGTTGTAGTCCGTGCCGGGCTCAGCAGAGAGCGGACCCAGCACGCCCGCCAGGCCGGTCAGGAGATAGTCACACACGTTCGGGCACCGGTAGTAGACCAGCGCCAGGATCGTCGGCGCCGTGACGAGCTGTCGCAGACTGATCGGCTCCCCCTGTTCGCCCCTGAACCGGGTGTCCAGCGGAACCGTGGCCCCCAGCTTCTGGTCGATGCCAATGTCGTTGAATGCGGACCCGGCCGCCTGCGCGCTCGCTCTCAAGGGGAGCAGGAGGCAGAGCGCAACAAGAGCAAGCGCGCGTGCCCGCGATGCGAAAGTGAATGGCATCAATCAAATTATAGGGTTGCTCGCGCGGAAAGACAATCGGGTTCGTTTTCTATAGAATGCGCGCACATGAGGATCAAGACACTCGTCATCGCACTGCTCCTGGCAGCGGGGAGCCTGGCCACCAGCGCGGCCCAGGACATCACCCTGTCCGCGGCGGCCAGTCTCGCCGACGTCCTTCTGCAGATGCAGGACGAGGCGCAGAAATTCGTGGGTGCCCGGATCTTTGTAAACCTTGGAGGGTCCGGCACCCTCCGGCGGCAGATCGAGGAAGGTGCACCTGTCGACGTCTTCTTCTCCGCTGCCCGTGGGGACATGGACAAGCTGGAACAGGAAGGGCTCATTCTCCCGGGGTCGCGCAAGGTGCTGCTGCGCAATTCCCTGGTGATGATCGGCGAACCTGCGACGAGGCCCGTCACGGGACCGGACGATTTGAGGAATCTCGTCTCCTCCGCCCGCGTCATTGCCATAGGCAACCCGGACGCCGTGCCGGCAGGCCGCTACGCCGTGGAGGCGCTGAAGGAATACGGCATGTATGACCTTTCAAAGACCAAGCTGGCGCTGGGCGGCACCGTCCGCGAAGTCCTGCAATTCGTGCAGAACGGTTCCGCTCCACTGGGGTTCGTTTTCCTCACCGACGCATTGTCAGCGCAGCCTGCGGGCTCCATCGTCCGCCTTTTTCTTTTCCCCGCGGAAACCTTCTCGGTGCCCATCGAGTATCCGGTTGCCGTGACGACATCGTCCAAGAGCCGTGCGAACGCGGAAAAGCTGATCGAGTTCCTCCAGGGTGAAATCGCCCGTGGCGCGTTCCTGAAAGCGGGATTCGAAGTCCCGTGAGCATTCTTTCGCCCATCCTTCTGTCTTTGAGGGTCGCCGCCATCGCAACAGGCGTCACCTTCATCGTCGGACTCGGCCTGGCACGGGTTTTCTCGTCGCGGCAGGTTCCTCTTCGCCGGCTGTGGGAGGCCCTGCTCATCCTTCCGCTCGTGTTCCCGCCGACGCTCACCGGCTACCTCCTCCTCGTGCTGTTCGGGAAGAGGGGGCTTCTCGGCGGAATCCTTGCTCAGGTAGGGCTTTCGGTCGTGTTCACGTGGGCCGCTGCCGTCATCGCCTCATTCGTCGTTTCACTCCCGCTCATGTACCAGAACTGCAAGGCGGCGCTCCTGGGCGTGGAGCCGCAGTACGCGCAGGCGGCGCGCACCCTCGGCGTGCCGGAGGGCAGGATCTTCCGTCGGATCACCTTGCCGATCGCCGCTCCGGGAATCCTGGGCGGGACCGCGTTGTCTTTCGCCCGGGCGCTCGGGGAGTTCGGGGCCACCCTGATGGTGGCGGGCAACATCCCCGGCCGGACGCAGACGATTCCCCTGGCACTCTACAGTGCCGTGGAAGGCGGAAGGACCACGGAGGCCAACATCCTCCTGGCGGTGACCGTCGTTCTTTCATTCGGCCTCGTTGCCGTGGTAGGGTGGTGCGAGCGGCGCGTATTTTTTCCCGGGAAGAACGGCCCAAATGTCGCCAGGAGCGACCGGGGCCGATGATTCTCGTCAACTTCGAGAAACAGCTTCCCACGTTCCTCCTCAAGGCCGCGGTGATGATCGAGGGTCGTGAGACGGCGATCCTCTGGGGCCCCTCCGGCGCGGGCAAGACCACGGTTCTGAACTGCATCGCGGGGCTCACGGACCCGGATCGGGGCGAGATCCACGTCGAGGGAAGGACCGTGTTCTCGCCGGAGAAAGGGATCAGCCTGCCGCCGCAGGAGAGGAAGGTCGGGTTCGTCTTCCAGAACTTCGCCCTGTTCCCCCACATGACCGCGGAGGAGAACGTGGCGTTCGCAATGCCGCGCGGGAAGAAGAGGGAGGCGGCGGCTCTCCTGGAGCGATTCAGGATCGCGCCGCTTGCGCACAGGAGGCCGTCGGAGCTTTCCGGAGGGGAGCGGCAGAGGCTGGCGCTGGCGCGCGCCCTGGCGATCCGTCCGAAGGTGCTCCTGCTGGACGAGCCTTTCAACGCGCTGGACCGGCGGACCAGGGACGAGACCTACCGGGAGTTCCTCGCGCTTCGCGCGACGATCGACATGAGCGTCATCCTGGTGACGCACGATCGATCCGAGGCGGAGCTGCTGGGCACGAGGATCTACGAGCTTCGCGACGGCGAGGTGACGGAATGAAGGGGAAGCAGAATGAGCTTTGACGTCATCAAGGCAGCGGCCGGCAGCAGGGGGGGGGTCGCCCTCGTCACGGTGGTCGGCACCCAGGGCTCCGTCCCGCGGCACACCGGGTCCAAGATGCTCGTGCGGCGGACAGGAGAAATCGTCGGAACGGTGGGCGGCGGCAAGGGCGAGGCCATGGCAGTCGATGCGGCGCTCCGCGGCATCGAGGAGAAGTGCTCACGGATCATCACCGTGGAGATGCAGGGCACGGAGGCCGAGGGGTCGAACATGGTGTGCGGCGGCACGGGCACCATGCTCGTCGAGTACGTCCCTGACAGCGTGCCGTATCGCACGGCCCAACGCGCGCTGGAGGCGGGGCGCCGCACCGTACTGGTGAAGAAGCTGGCAGGTCTGGCGGGAGGCGCGGCAGGAATCGTGACGCTTGCGGTGCTGGAGGAATCGGGCCCGCCGCCGAGCGGCTTCGAGCTCGATCCGCGGGCGGCGGAGCTCTGCATGGCCACCGGAAAGCCGCTGCTCGCGGAGGAGAGCGGCATCTTCTACGATCCGGTCTTTCCCCGGGAGAAGCTCCTCATCCTCGGCGGCGGGCACGTCGGACAGGCGCTCGCGGCCATGGCCGCGTTGCTCGACTTCGAGGTGACGGTGGTGGACGACCGGAAGGATTTCGCCGCCCCGGGCCGGTTTCCCGCCGCGGTGAAGACCGTCTGTGCCGGCTACACGGATGCGATCAAGACATTTCCCTTCGACTCGGCGACCTATGCCGTCATCGTCACCCGGGGACACCTGTTCGACCTGGAGTGCATTCGCGCCGTGCTGGGCAGGACACACCGCTACGCGGGCTTCATCGGCAGCGCGCGCAAGGCGAAGCTCCTCAGGGCCCAGGCCGCAAACGACGGTTTCGACAAGGCGCTCGTCGATGCCCTGAGGGCGCCCGTCGGGCTGGACATCGCGGCGGAGACCCCCGCGGAGATCGCCGTCTCGATCCTCGGTGAGATCGTGGCCGTCCGGCGGAACGCCGGGACAGGAGAAACATGAAGGGACTGACTTCGTATTCCCGATTCGCGGGATGCGGCGCAAAGCTCGGGCCGGGCGTCCTGGACCAGGCGCTGTGCGGTCTCTCCCAGCGCAAGTACCCGAATCTCCTCGCCGACTTCAGCCGAAGCGAAGACGCGGGTGTTCTGCGCCTCGACGATGAGCGCGCGCTCGTGCACACGGTGGACTTCTTCCCGCCGATCGTGGACGACCCATTCACCTTCGGCCGGATCGCCGCGGTGAACGCCCTTTCCGACATCTACGCCATGGGCGGCAGCCCGAGCACGGCCGTCTGCCTGGTGGGATTTCCCGTCGAGACCCTGGACATGGCCATATTGGTGAAGATGATGGAAGGGGGCCTCTCCGCCCTGGACGATGCCGACTGCCCCCTGGTCGGCGGGCACAGCATCGATGACAACGAACCCAAGCTGGGCTACGCGGTCACGGGGATCGTTCATCCGGCAAAGGTCTGGCTGAACAACGCGATCAAGGGCGGTGAGAAAATCATCCTCACCAAGCCGATCGGCACGGGCCTGATCACGACGGCGGCCAAGGCAGGCAAGGCATCTGAAGAAGCGCTGGCCGCGGCATGTGAGAGCATGAGCACCCTCAACCGCGGAGCGTGTGAAGTGCTGCGCGCTTTCCCGGTCAGCGCGTGCACCGATGTCACGGGCTTCGGACTGCTGGGTCACGCCTGCGAGATGGCATCCGGCTCACCCTGCAACATCCGGATCGATTCCCGCGTGGTGCCTCTCCTGCCCTCAGCCCGCGACTGCGCGGTCATGAAGACGGTCCCGGGCGGCACGAAGAGAAACAGGAGCTTTCGGCTGAAGTTGATCATGGGACAGAAGACCGCGGACGAAGACCTGGTGAACATCCTCTTCGACCCGCAGACGTCGGGAGGCCTGCTCGCTGCAGTAAAGGCTGCGGAGGCAGAGGCCGCACTGGCGGCTCTCAGGCAGGCCGGGGTCCCCGCCGCAATCATCGGGGAGACCGTGCCGGGCACCGGCCTGATCGAGCTCGTGTGATCGACCTCACCCGAGCACTCTGAGAAGCCCGCGTTCGCGCCCAATGGAGAGTGCCGCTTCCAGCGCCGCCCTGCCGACCGCCCGCGCCTTGTCAGAGACCACGTGCACGAAGCGCGCATCCCCGCGCGGGTCCACGTCCCCGATCTTCATTCCCCTGCGCACCAGCACCCTGTCACTGATGCTTCCACGCAGGCACCCGCCAAAGGGCGCGATGACCGGCTGCTCCTCCACGCGCATCACGACGTCACCCTGCGCCACCATGTCTCCGATCCGCTTCGCGTGAGTCACGCGACCGTCGCGCGGGGCCCTCAGCACCCGGTCGGACGTCTTGCCGCCGATTTCGCCGGGGGTCCCGGTGTCCGGACTTGCGCATCCCGCGAGAATGATCCGCCCCAGCTCGTGGCCCCTCATTGTCTCGATCACTGCATCGACGTCGCGGCCCGCCGTGAACCCCGGGCCAAGGGCGATGACAACAGCGTCTTCCTTCCTGGTCGTTCCAGTGTTGGCCTTGGCCATGATCGCGTCCACGATGACCGCGGCGCCCGCGCGCTCCAGCACGGCGCCCCGAGGATCCACGAGCACGGCGACGTTCCCCGCTTCCAGGACCGACGGCCAGCTCTCCATCGTGGCGAGCTGCGCGCGCGCCGCCTCAACCACATGGCTGCCGGCATAGACCGCTTCCGCGAAGGACACGGTGAGCCTGATCGCGGTGGGCTGGGGGAGCTCCGTCATGATCACGCCGAAGCCTGCGGCGCGGAGGGAGAGAGCCACACCGGTCGCGAGATCGCCGGCGCCTTTCACCACGGCTATGAGCCCGCGGTCACTCCTCGGTTGTGTCGTACAGCTCCCCTTTCTGAAAAGACACCAATGCGCCCCTGATTCCATACCTCTCCCGGGCCAGTCTCAGCGCCGCGACGGCTGTCTCACGTATCTGGTCGAGATCTCCCTGGTTCATGAGGAGTCGAAAGGCCATCCCTGAAAGAACACCCTTGCTGCAACCTTCGGGATCCGCGGCGAGGGCCGCGATTTCCCGCGGCTCGAAGAAGCTGCCAGTCTTCCCGACCAGGACAAGCGCCTTCTGGGAGTTGTAGCAGTGTGCCTCGTCGATCGGCTCGTCAAAGGCGCCCGCGCCCATGAGCGCGAACACGATGGAGGTGTTGGCGGGAATGACGGGCTCCCGGCTCTCGGGCACCTTCATGGGCCGCTTCCTCGATCCGTCTCCTTCCACGAGGAGGACCGTGTCCGCGTGGACTGAAGCACTTTCGATCGTGCGCTGCTCCAGGCCCAGATACTTTCCCTGGTCCAGCAGGGTGCCCCCGACGAGAAGCAGGATCGGGGCTTTGTCCCCGAGGGCTCGCGCAAGGTCCCGAGGCCCGTGAACCACGGAAACGGAAAAGCCGTCGAACTCATCGATGCCGACCCTTGTCGTTGTCGTCAGCCTGGCTTTCACACCGGTCTCCGAGAGGAAGTCCGCGACCCGCTTCATGGCCGTTGTCTTTCCGCCGGCGCCGACGAATGTGTAGACCGCGCCCGGCAGGAACCACCGTGAGAGCGCGTCGCGGAACCGCTGGCCAGGCGTCGACATGGGCCGAGTATAGCCGTGCTGAGCGTCGGCGCAATCCCTCGCAGGCGCGCGGTCCGCATATCACACGCGGCCGCAGTAGGGGATGTACTCAGAAATTGACTACAAGTCCCAGTGGTGAGACTTGCCCTGGCCGCAGCAGGCGGCGTGTTCACCCGGGCAACGGGCACGGGGGTCGCCCCTTTCAAGCCGCGGCTGAGCGCACTGGAGGAAGCGCAGCTTTCCTCAGTACCTGTAGCGTACGAAGAGATCCGGTCCAGACGTCTCCAGGCTGAGCCCTCCGTTCCTGTTCTCCGACGCCCGCTGCCTGTGCAGGAAAGGCACGAGGTAGCCGATGGCCGTGCCCAGCGCTGCCCCCGCAACGACGTCCGTCACGAAATGCATTCCCGCTGTCACGCGGAAAGCGCCGGTCAGGACAGCAATGCCGTAACTGGCGACGGCGAACGGGACGAGGTAGGGGGATTCGGGGAAAGACATTGCGTAAATCGTCACGCCTGCCGTCGCCGCGGCGAAAGCAACGGTCGCGTGTCCGGAGGGAAAGGATCGGTCGTCTTCCGATGAGTCCACCCCCGAAGCGCCGCCGTTGTACATGTAGGGGCGATAGCGAGGCAGAAGGTAGTTCAAGAGATTCTTCACGGCGAACGCGCAGGATACGGCTTGCCCGTAGACGATTCCCATCGTGAGGAAATCTCCCGGATCCACCACGAGTGCGAAGAGAGCAGGGCCCGCCACGCTCGAGTACTCGAGGATCGTGCTCGCCAGGTCGTATCCGTGCGAGTAGGAGAACATGAGCGCTCGGTCCAGGGCGTTCACGCTGGAAATGTCGGGAGTGCCCAGGCTGCCCCACGGCGGCGGGAGAGAAGGGAGCAGCAGCTCGCTCAGACCGGCCGCTGCCACGCCGCCGGCGAGGATGATGCTGTCGGTCACCAGGTCGACCTTCAAGCTTTCTGCGAATGTCGCCTGCGCGGCCGAGAGCGCGAGGACAAACAGCGCGAAGGCGAAAAACCTGCGCGTGCGTGAGTTCATGAAAGGAGTGTAGCACGCACTGGCGGCATGCACAGCGTCACCTCGAGGACGACGGCCCGGCGTCTACGCCTTGTTCTTCGTCGGGTTCCCGAACTTCGCGTTGGCCTCAGCGGACTGCCGTAT
>JBEKXR010000067.1:0-11669 GCA_049511935.1 Spirochaetia bacterium
ATACTTCGTTCAGCTGTTCTTGATTTGGTACAGAATACTCTTTTCCGTCAATTCCAATCACCCCTAAATTTTCCGATCGTGGAAGAAGGGTTAAAATTCCTGTTCGGTTCAATGCGGTAATGGTGCGAGCATACTCCTTCTCAAGGCGAAGTGTTTTGTATTTTTTCGTCATCTCTTCTTCTCCGACTCAGAAATCTTTTTACGCATTTCATCCGTCCATTTTATGGTCATAGATCCTGTTTTGGCTGATACAAAAAAATCTGAAGTTGCCGTCCGCCAGGACGGCGAACGTCCCTGTTTTGGCCGCCCCCATGTCGTATAACATCGAGTTGAGATGCCGCCCCGAATCAGCCAGGACAGTCGCTGTCAAATGGAGCCAGACTAACGCCACCATACGCCATCCAGGCTGACAACTCCAACGATTTGTTAGATGGATTCGTCGATGATGAATCTATCTAGCTCGATCCTTAAACCTTCCGAGATTGTTCCCATAGGCGGCCGGAGCTCAGCTGAGGCGATAATCCCTTTCTTAGCCAAGATGTACTTGATAGGAGCAGGATTCGGCTCCGTAAACAGCAGCGGAATCATCCTTGTCAGCTTATGCCACTCTAACAGAGCAGTCTTCAGTTCAATTTGTTGAACCGATTCCCACACGCGGACAAAACGATCCGTTTGTAGGTGAGCAGATGCCAATATGCCTCCATTTCCGCCACTGACAATGTTGAAGTAGAAGAGCATATCTTCGCCTGTAAATATTGCGAACTGAGGGTCCCGATCCCTAAGGAGTTCAATAGATTGTGACACAATTCCACACGAATCCTTGATTCCGACTATGTTCGGGACCTTGGATAATCTCAAAATGGTTTCATTTTCAACATTACGCCCGGTTCTGTAGGGGATATTGTATATCAGAATCTGCTTGTCCGTGGCGTCCGCAAGCTTTGCAAAGTGCTCAAATATGCCTTGCTGGGAAGGCAGATTGTAGTATGGTGAGGTAACAAGGTAGCCGGAGATATTGTACAGATTCAAATTCTCAATTTGATGGATTGCCTTACGAGTGCTATTGCTACTCACTCCGACGTAGATGGGTACCATGTCTTTCGCGACGTCGATTGTAGCTTCCACAATCTCGTTGTACTCGTCCTCTTCTATCGTCGGGGACTCCCCCGTTGTGCCAAGAGGGATAATCCCGTGGATTCCTTTGCCCAAGTAGTAGACAAGCAACTTTTTATAAGTTTCGATATCTACTTTGCCACCAACGAAGGGCGTGATCACTGGAAGAAGAACTCCTTTTGTCATACCGGCCATTTTACCTCCATTGCAAGTTGCCTATTATAGAGTTGAGCCGCACCGCCGACCTGCGGCCTGCGACTACAGTTCCTCCGGCCTCAACACATTCTTTCGCCTGACACTCCAGGTGTCGGCTCCACCGATTTATTATGTCCAATCCATTTGACTTTCTATATTTTTAAGGTCACTCGGTTTCATGCTTCAACGTACCTAATACTGCTCGGTATTCTTGCTTTAGATCACCGTAGCTTTGGGCATCTCTTACCAGTAGCACAGAGATTTGCATTCCTGGCGGTTGATATGTCTTCCCTATTTCTACGTATCGAAGATAGCCATCAGGTGAACCTTCAAATCTATAGGTCATTTTTAAGACCTTTTCTCTTAGGTCAATGAACATATCTTGATATCCTTTCATATGATTCAGATCCAGGGTATTGAGGTTAATGTCTAGAAAGGTGCTCCCAGCCACGCCTCTCGGCGAGAATATGTACAGAAGCGCATCTCGATTTGAGAACTTGAAGAGCGCCGACGACGAATATACACTAGTTTTTACAGGATACAAATCTTCAGGTAGTAAAAGGCTAAAATAGCCTTTGTGATATTTTCTCTTCATCTCGGGAGGATTCTTCGGATCGATCCAACCCAACTCCTCAGTTGTGTCAACCTTAGATAAGTCCATGATTTGGATGTCTTGGACTTCACTGCTCCCGGACGGCGGTTCTTCGTTAAGGCTTGGATTGCTGCTCTTTGTGGAAACCTCCCGTTGGCTTACGGCCGCAGATTGATCAGTGTCTTTTCGACTAGCACAAGCGCCTAACATCATAATCACCACTGTAACGGGAATGATCCATTTCCGCATGGGCCTTCTCCTTTGGTATGAAGCATACCCCAAATGCACCTGCTTGGACATATGATAGACGTGAGCCTCGCTCCCGAATCAGTCTACCACTCATAGTATATCCGAACTCATCCGTCGAGTGCACCCAGAAGCTCAGGTATCGTCTTTCATAGATGTGGAACCCTCAACCTGATGACGCTCGGTGTTTCCTAGCAAGGTTCGCCTTGATTGGACATAACATAGAGTTGACTTGTGCTGCCGCCCACAGCCCTGCATTGACGGTTCATCAGGCTGAGGCAGCCCTTCCCTACCGCCACTCCAGGCGACAACTCCAACGATTTGTTAGATGCTTCGAATTGCACTTTCCCCAATATGCAATTTGTCTTGCACAGGTCGGCTACGACAGATTCCGCTTCTGCTTGGCCTTCATCAAAGGGATGAAGTAGTATCTTAGCGGAAAGTAGATAAGTCCACGCATTGCCACTGGGGCAACGACCATGACCAAAAGGGTAAGGCCAAGGTTCAGGATCCATTCCGATGCGCCAACGCTTTGGAAATTCCCTTTGTCACTAATGACAATAAACTTTCTACTTTCGATTTTGCCACCAAACGCTGAGCCACAATCCATATCTTTTATGTGGTTTCCAAGTAATATCAAAGCAAAAAGCAATGCGTAAGAACAACCAAGTATGATGTCCCATGTGCGTCGTCTCTTTATATTATTAGTTCTTAGTGAATAAGTCTCCAGTTGTGAACCACCTGGCCGCGCGATCACCGGCACCAGGGCCTCGGTTAATCGCGATGAATGTCTAGTTACGCGGTGTCGGCGCATCCACGGCGGCTGCGCCTCGAGGCCGGGACGTCTCAGGAGGATGAACGGTTTGACGTCGCCAAGTGCAGCAGCTCCGTGATCCTTACCAGATGATGATCGTCATGCTCCGCAGTGAAGAATGCAATATCGATCAGACGCATGGGCGTGCCCAGGCGCGGATGGCGCGCTGTGCGTTCGAGCGGCGACCCGTCTGCCCTATCCAGAATTGAGACCAACTGAAGCCGAAGGGAGCGGAACCTCTTAAGCAGATCATCGAGCGGAGTCGCGTTATGGTTCGCTTCATCTGTGCCTCGATTGGTCAAATCGGCGAGGGCGAGTTCTCTATGCCCCTCCAGCAGCTGCTCTGCGCGCCGGATCCAGAGAGGCTCTAGGTCACAGAGGTGGCCGACGTTCTCCTGGATCGACCACGCGTCGTGGAAACGGGCGGCGAGCGTAGCAGGCGGGAGAGAGCGAACGCGTTCTTCAACGCGTGCCGGGCTCCCGCGGAGTCTCTCCAGGACGTTCGGAAAGCGCGAGAGGGGGAGATCGAACGTGAACTGTCGTTCAAACCAGGGCTGCAGGGGACTCATCAATTACAAGATAGAAAGTGCCTGCATTCTCGTCAAGCGAAGAGAGCTCCAGCAGCAATTCCCAGGCTGCAATCTCGGGTGCATCTTCAAGCACGCCCTCGTAGTAGAGTTGCTCCGGCAGCAAGCGCAGAACCTCGTTACCTTCATCGACGGGGATGCACCTTTATCTGAACGCAAACAACGCTCCAGGAGCTTCTCGCTGTGGAGGACCGGCCCTCCTCTGCTCAAGCGGACCTCTGGGCTTCCTGGCGCCGGACCCAATGCCCACACCCAATAGCCAATTTCCGGGTAGCTCTGGGCAGCTGCCCACCCAGAGCCCCCACAGGCCCGTACGTGCGCAACTCACGCATACGGTTCTTCAGATCGTAGATTTGCTAAGCGTCCGAGACCTTCGAAACGTCCCGAGGCTTACCTGTCTGTATGCTATTCGTCTTTGTTTCGTTTCCACAGCCCTGGGTTCCATAGCACCCTCTGCGTTTCCCGCCGACGATTCTACAATCCGACGCCCCTCTTCCCTCCGCAGGGTTCCATCAGGTCAGGTTCCCCTACTTCCTCGGTACTATAAAGGCGCTACGACTTCTCGCTGCCCGTCTCACCTTGTTTCGTTTCCTTCACTCGGCGATACCATTTACTTGCCTACGTCCATTTATGTTTGCTCCTTCCAGGCATCAGGACGTTTCAGCCCTCTGGCCAGGGGTTTCTTTCTCCGGCAACCCTTATCCGGTTCCGTAAGGCATGGAGACAACGAGATCTCCCAAGTTCCTGGGCAACCCTCATTCGCATTTGCCCTGCTCTCAGACCCCGGCGGGACCTCGGCGTCAGGCCTTTCAACGCTTCGGTGCTGTCCCTGCACTCCAAACTGCGAAGACTCCCGCGTTTAGTTATATTTCGAGGCTCAATCACACGGCTTTTACGATCACTGTCTACGCTTCACGGCCATGGTCACCCATGGTCATGCAAGACTCGTTTCCGACTGCTGGCCAAGCTTTGTCGGGCTGGATTGGTTACCAACGGGGTCACGGCGAAAGGTTTCAGCTATTCCGCGTTCTCCTTTCCCAAGCTTTACTTGGCGCGATTGGAGCATCTAACATAGAGTTCAGTTGGCCCGCCGCATCAGTCAAGGATCTACCGAATTCCCGCCTGAATCCACGGTCCGAGGCGACACCTTAGGGGTCAACTGCAACGATTTGTTATGACCACCCCGAAAGTGTATTCAGTCCCGTGAAAGGTCATATCCCCAAGGGTCAAAGGGGTACAATTCAGGAATCAGGTCCAAATTGTTGGTTGTGTAGTACCATTCTAGTATCCTACGGACGTACTCAAAATACTTCGCTGCGATACGACATCCCGGTTCTGACGAAATTTCGCATAGTAGAACAGAATACTCCGCCCGATTGCTGTGCTTTGTTGCGTTATAGTACTTGTGCACAGATTCATAGTCCGCCTTCATTGTCTCAGGAACCTGTAGCAGGATCAGCCTCGGCACAATTCGGTCCGATCCCCTTTTTTCGTAGGCAAGCGTATCTACTCCGGTCTGCATATCAAGCGCCGTGCCCATTAGGTTGATGACTTTTCGCTTGTCTCGAAAAGTCGCAGATCTGCCTTTAGGAAGGACTTGTTCGGTAAGCAGCATTCGTGCCTCTCCGATATCCTCCCTCATTGGGTTCTCAATCCGGCTGAAGTCTTCGTCCTGAAGCCTTGGGTGAATCCAAAGAAGTTTTTCGATTTCCCTCAACGAGGAGGCTTCATCTGTAACTCCAGCAAAATGCGTTTGCTTGCCATCCAAATTCACGATGAGCCCCGGACCTGTTGATAGACTTGCAATGATGCTGGGCTTTAGGAAGAGATAGGATACGTATTCCTGCGCGGTATTGCCGTACATTTGCGGAATGGAGTTCCCGCATTTAGGGCAAATCGGAGCATCGCTGCCGGTATCAGACAGACAATTCAGGCAAAACATGTCTACTAACCTCTGATAGTACTCGCGGTAACAAAGCCTCGTGGACACAAATAAAGGTGGTCATAACAATCTCATTCTATTGTTTTGTAAGAAAATCTTGAAGAGCGCACGCTCCGGCAGTCAGCACTATCGTCGGCCTTGTGGAAGGGTTCGCAAGCAGCGAAATCTCTGGGCCCGTTTAGCTTTCGGGAGACTTCGCGAACAGGCTCCCGGAGGTAGATATGCCCACCTTTGCGGAGTTCTTGCGAGACTCGTACCAGCTCCCTGAAGCGCGCATTCCCCACTACGAACGTTGGGCACATATGTACCGTCAGACGCTGCAGGCAACAGGCGCGCATGAAGGCCCGGGAACAGACTCTTCCCCTCTTCCGTTTCTTGAATTACTGGCCGGCAAGTATGCGAAATGGCAGATCTCCCAGGCGAAGCATGCTATCCAACTCTATTGGTACTACACCCGGAAAAATTAGGCAGGGCCTCGTGGGGCGTCCTCCACCGAACGTCCCGCTCCGGCTCATGCTGACCTGGAAATCCTCGACAAACTGCGTCGCCTGATCCGGCTCCATCACCTTTCCTATAGGACCGAACAGACGTATCTCTCCTGGGCGTCTCGCTTTCTCGCCTTTGCGGGACAGAGGAAAGGATCGCTGCCCTGCCTTGACCACCTCGAATGCTTCCTCTCCCCCATCGCAGTCGACCGCGGGGTCTCTTTGGCGACTCAGAAGCAGGCTTTCAATGCGCTCCTCTATCTGTTTCAAAATGTGCTCGCGGTTCGAATCGATGGACTGGAATGCGTGGTGCGGGCGCGGGTCGGCAAGCGGCTCCCGGTCGTCCTCACCAAAGAAGAGGTAAGGGACATACTGAATTGCCTTGGCGGAACGGGTCGGTTGATGGCGACGCTCATCTATGGAGCCGGATTGCGCCTCGAGGAGTGCCTGTGTCTGCGCATCAAGGATTTGGACTTCGCCTGTTCGTGCCTGACAATTCGGCACGGCAAGGGAAACAAGGACAGGGAAACGGTGCTGCTCGAAAAGTTGGTGAACGACCTGCAGACCCAGGTCCAGCTTCTCTATCAGAGCGATCGGAAAAAGGCCATCCCCGGCGTCTGGCTTCCTGAAGCGTTTGGTGAGAAATACTCGAATGCCGGCAAGGAGTGGAGCTGGTTCTGGGTCTTTCCTTCTGAAAAGCTTTCAATCGATCCGAGATCCGGAGTGGTTCGCAGGTACCACGTCTACCCATCCAGCTTCCAGAAAGCCTTCAAACTTGCTGTCGCCCGCGCGGGAGTCATCAAGCACGCGACGGTCCACACTTTGCGTCACAGCTTTGCGACTCACCTGGTGGAGAGGGGATACGACATCCGCACGATCGAGGAGCTCCTGGGACATTCAGATGGCTCTACGACGATGATCTATATCCACGTGGCCACGCGGAATAAGCTTGGAGTAGTGAGTCCCGCGAATGACTTGTGACCAGGGCAACTGCAGAGCTGCGTGCATTGTGCGCGGCGAGTATGAAGGGGCGTTCCTCAGATCGGGAAAGAAGAGGCTCCGCTCGGGCCTGCAGGGCTGAGCGGAGCTCTCCGGGAAGACCGCTACATTCCTGTCTTGAAAAGCTTCAGGTACTGGCCATAGCCTTCCTTCTGCATGTCCTCCACGGGAACGAATCGCAGGGACGCGGAGTCCATGCAATAGCGGAGCCCCGTGGGCATCGGTCCATCGTCGAAGAGATGCCCGAGATGCGAGTCCGCGTAGTGGCTTCTCACCTCGTTGCGCACCATTCCGAGGCTGCGGTCCATTCGAATCACGACATTGCCCGGCGCCAGCGGACGTGTGAAGCTCGGCCAGCCCGTTCCCGAGTCGAACTTGTCCGTCGAGCTGAACAAAGGCTCGCCCGAGACGATGTCGACGTAGATGCCGGCCTTCTCGTTGTTGAAGTACTCGTTCTGGAACGGGGGCTCCGTCCCGTCCTGCTGCGTCACCTCGAACTGCATTCGCGTGAGGGTCTTCGTCAGCTGATCCTTCGATGGCTTGGTCCACGAGGCCTTGGCCGCCATGGGAGGTGCGGCCGGGTCCATGAGCTCGGCCGGCCCCCAGACCTTTGCGAAGAACTCCGTACGCCCGGAGTTCGAGAAGTAGACCATGTAATTATCGGGATTCTTCTTCGGGTAGTCCTGGTGGTAGTCCTCGGCGCGGTAGAAAGGCGCCGCCTTCACGATTTGCACGGCGATGGGGCCGGGGAGCTTCCCCGACTTCGCCAGGGCCGCCTTCGAGGCTTCCGCTTCGGCCTTCTGCTGGTCATTCATGTAGTACACGATCGGCCGGTACTGCGATCCCCGGTCCACGAACTGTCCGCCACCGTCGGTGGGATTGGTGTGACGCCAGTACGCGTTGAGGAGCTCCCCGTAGGTCACGCGGTTGGGATCCCATGAGACCTGCACCGCCTCAACGTGGCCGGCGGACGCGTAGGTATCGTAGTTCGGGTTGCGGGTGGTGCCCCCGGTGTAGCCCGACGCGGCTTCGATCACGCCGTACACCTTCTCGAAGGCGGACTGCATGCTCCAGAAGCAGCCGCCGGCGAATATGGCGGTCTGCGGGGCTCCCGGCGGGGTCATGGGCGCCGCGCCGGCGGCCGCTGCCGCTGCAATTGCCAGTATGAAAACGATGATCCTTCTCATCGACTGTACCTCCTCGTACACAGGCTCTTATCCGAAGGTGAAGGCGAACAACCGCAGCCGGCCCTTCACCTCGAGTCGCAGGAGGTGCGGGCCGGCCGAGGCGAGCCCCACCAGCTGGTACATCCTGCTTTCACGGGGCTCCAGCGCCCCCTTCTTCACATCGATCGTATCCGTCCCGGGCTTCTCATCGACGAACACCGAGATGCTGCCCCCGTTGTCCACCGGCTCGACAACCAGGAAAACCTTGCGGGAGTCAAACCCGAGCTGCAGCGTGCCGGTGGTCGCGGGCAGAACGTACTGGGGCGTGATGGTCCAGGTACCCGTCAGGTTCCACTCCCCGTTGGCGGGCGGCCGGGAAGGCTTGTAGTCGACGGGTGCATCGGCCACCGGGGCGACCGCCGAGGCAAAACCTTTGCCTCTGTCGTACCCAAGGTACGTCTCGGGCGTCTGTGCTTCGATCAGCGTGTCGGGACGGGACACGATGCCCCCGACATTCGCCCCGGCTTCTTTGAGGAGCGCCTGGATCACTTTCTCCGAGACGTCATATTCCCCCTCGCCGAAGTGGAAGTAGCGCACGCGCCCCTTCGCATCGATGAAGTAGTGGGCCGGCCAGTACTGGTTGGCGTAGGCGGACCACTGGACATAGTCGTTGTCCTGCACCACGGGCCAGGTGACGCCCAGCTCGTGAATCGCCCGTGCGACATTCGCGGTGCTCTTCTCGAACTCGAACTCCGGAGTGTGCACGCCCACGATCACCAGGCCCTTGTCCCGATAAGCGTCATACCAGGCCTTGAGGTAGGGCAGCGTGCGGACGCAATTCACGCAGCTGTACGTCCAGAAATCCACCACCACGACCTTGCCGCGGAGGCTCTCCAGCATGAGCGGCATGGAACCGCCCTGAGCGGTCTGTCCCGGTGCCGCGGAAAGTCCTTCCGTGTTGAACCACGTTCCGTTGGTCAGGAACGCAGGGGCGGCTCCATAGTCGCCCAGCATGCCGTTTGCCGGCGCCACCTCGGGCGCCTGGAAGACACCCGCCGCGCCCCGGGCCGAGCGCATGGCGTTTGAGGGAGAAGGCGAGCGCGTTTTCAGCGCGAACTGCACCGGCGCCGTCTTCTCGATTGCCGTGAGGCCGGTTCCATAGCCCGGCAGCGCCCTCAGGATGAAGGTCTGGAACTGCCGGTCCCAGCCCAGGCCGATGGCCACGCCGATGACGATCATCAGGGCGCCGAACACCTTCTGAATGCTGCCCGCATTCCGCGTGAGGGCGGGCACCCTGTTGAGAAGAGCCCGGCCCCCGAGCATCACGCCCAGCATGGGGATGGAGGTTCCCAGGGTGTAGGCGAGGGTGATGGATATCGACCCGCCGTCCACGTGCTGGGTGAGAGCGAGGCTGATGACGGACGCCATGATCGGACCCACGCAGGGAGTCCAGATGAGGCCGAGGCTCAGGCCGACCACCACCCCGCTCCAGAAGCCGTTCCGCCGCTGCGTGTCAGGCGCCTTGCCGGACCTGCGCGTAATCCGCGAGGTGAGAAGCTCGAATCGGTTCCGCAGCCACGGCACGAGCATCACCACGCCGAAGAGGATGATGAGCACCACCGCCACGATGCGCAGCGCGTCCACGGGGATGCCCAGGGCCTGCACGATCGCGGAGAGCGCAAGGGTGAAGGCGGTGAAGCTCACCACGAACCCTGCCAGGACGCCGAAGGGGCGTGCCTTGCCGCCGCCGACCCCGCCGGAGAGAACGATCGGCAGGACGGGCAGGATGCAAGGTGAGAGTATCGTGATGACCCCGGAGAGGAAGGCAAAGGCAAGAAGGACGATCATGGCCTTTCCCCTACCCGCGCTTCACGCGCGAGAGGATCCCGTCCACCCCGCCGCCGTTCCATGCGACGAGACGGGCGCCCTTCGAATCGATCTGCACGAAGGTGTCCTGCACGGTGACGCCGTATGTTCCCTCCAGCTCTCGTTCCTTGTCGTAGTCCACGACGACGATCGTGATTTCCCCGAGTCGGGAACCATTCGCGTTGATGTCCTTCAGGTCCGCCTGGCAGAGCGAGCACCAGTCCGCCGCGAAAAAGAGCACGATCGGCGCCTTTGCCGCCAGCGCCTTCGCGGCCTCGATGTCTGTGTAGATCACCTTGCGCCCCGTGCTCATTGCGAAACGCAGCTCGCTGCCGACTTTCGGGTCGCCGGTCATCGTGTTGGAGGACATCATCGAGCCCGTGCCCCCCGCGGAGCCGGCGCTCTTCATCATGCTCTGGCCGAACGCGAGCGTGGCGATCGAAAGCGCGGCGGCGGCCAGCAGGAACGATTTCATTTCACAACCCCCTTCATATCGAGAATTGAATATACGGGCGCGTGATCACGAAAGTGTCACGGAAGACGTACATATGGGTCACACGGCGCCCGAAGCGGCGGCCGACAGGACGAAGGAGAACCGGGCCCCTTCACCGGGCCGGCTCTGCACCTCCAGGGAGCTGCCGTGCAGCTCCACGATCTGCCGGGCAATGGCAAGCCCCAGCCCGGCGCCGCCGCTGGTCCTGTCGCGGCTCTTGTCCGCGCGGTAGAACCGCTCGAAGACGTGCGGCAGGTCTTCCGGCGCGATGCCCGAACCCGTGTCGGCGACGGTCACGCGGACCGCCTGCGGCTCCCCGTCGAGGATGGCGCGCACCGCGCCGCCCGCCGGCGTGAAGCGCAGGGCGTTCTCGATCAGGTTCGTGAGGACGCGCTCGATCATCCCGACATCTCCCGTCACGAGGGGCAGGTCACCGCCGGGCTCGACGGTGAGCGAAATCCCGGCACCCTGCGCCTCGGGTGCGAGCTTCAGCGCCACGTCCTGCGCGAGCTCCGCGATCTGCAGCGGCTCCGTGCGGAGTTGAACCTGTCGGGCATCGAGCTTCGCCAGCTCCAGCAGCTCCTCGACGAGACGCTGGAGGTGTGCCGTGTTCCGCAGGCTCACCCGCAGGTAGGCGCGCCTCTCCTCGGCGGAGAGCTGCGGGTCCTTCAGCACCATGGTCTCGAGGTACCCCTGGATGGAGGCGAGGGGGCTGCGCAAGTCATGAGAGATATTCCCGATCAGGTCGCGCCGCATCCTTTCGGTAAGGCGGATTTTCTCCACGTCGGCCGCGATGGTGGACGCCATCTCGTTGAAGCTCCTTCCCAGGGCGCCCAGCTCGTCCCGTCCACGAATGACCACGCGCCGCGTGAGGTCCCCTTTTTCGAAGTCACGCACCGCGTCGCTCAGGGACGTGAGACGCCGGGTGAGAAAAAAGAACAGGGAGAGCCCCGCGATCACCGTGGCGCCCAGAGCCAGGAAAAACGCCACGATACCGGCGCGCAGGTAGTAGCTGTCCCTGATCATGCGCAGGGAGGCATCGTAGCGCTCGCCTCCGAGGATGATGTACACGTAGCCTTGGTCGGCTCCCATCTGCAGGGGGGCGGCGGAGAACGGACGGGACCGTGTCGCGCTTCGCGGGTCCTCGCCCAGTGACAGCCGATGCCCGGAG